>CAVODA010000335.1:0-2505 GCA_963694265.1 Dehalococcoidia bacterium | reverse complement strand
AAAAAATGACGACCAACGGAATGGAACGCTCCAAGATAGTGGAGTCCAGCGACACTATTGAGGCAATTGAAGAATGCTACAGAATGGGCTGGAGCGACGGTCTACCCGTTGTCCCGCCCGTTGACTACAAAGTAAGGGAAATGCTGGAAGCCAGCGGCATGACCGGTGAAGAAGAGATTATTTCACTGGAAATGAGGAACCGGGTGCTCACATCCGAGAACGTGGCCGCCAACGCCGTGATGGCCGGTTGTCTCCCGGAATACTTCCCCGTATTGACCACCACCCTGAAAGCGCTGGAAGAAGAGAAGAACTTCGTCCACATGGCTTCAGCGTCTACCAGTTCGCCGGCCATATTGATGGTCTTAAATGGACCGATCCGGGACGAAATCAAAGCCAACTATCGGGACGGTCTGCTCGGCCCGGGCAACCGCGCCAACGCCGTTTTGGGCCGGGCCATCCGCCTTTGTTTCATGAACGGTTTTGATGCCAGACCCGGCACCCTGGACCGTGGCACGTTGGGCAACCCAGCCAAGTACACCCTTTGTTTCGCCGAGAACGAGCAAGACTCGCCTTGGGAGCCGATGCACGTTGCCCGTGGCTTTAAGAAAGAAGACAGCACCGTGACGGTGGCAGTGGCCTATAACCCGGTCAACGTCAACGCCGCGTACGGTCACACTGGCGAGTCGGTCTTGATGGCCATCGCCGACACCCTGAAGTCTGCCTCCATGGCCTTCCGGTTCCCGTCTCAGTGGGTACTGGTCATCGGCCCGGAGCATGCCATCACGTTAAACGAGGATGGTTGGACGCGTAGGGGCATCCAGGAATACATGATGGAAAATGCAGTTCGCCCTCAGAGCGAGTTGATTCGACTGGGCATCGCCCAAGGTCCGGAGCGCGAAGGCGATGACAAGATTCTCCGCCGCTGCTCCCAAGACCCGGAAGACATCCTGGTGATGATGGGTGGAGGCACCGGTGGACGTAACAGCGCCATCATCGACACCACCCGCTACAAGATCAGGACTCGGATTATAGGTGCGTAGGTTTGAATCCCTACAAACCAACTAAGTGAAAGGTTGGTTGCAAAGGTAAAAGAGTCTGCCATTATCTAAGACTCTAATACCTTGTATAATGCATCCTGCGGTGTATTATTAGGCCAACGCAACCCAATCCTTATCCATACTGACCAATATCAATAAAAAGTCTGGGAGGAATCATGGCTGAAACTGTAGAAGTAAGAAATATGAGATTAGTTAATCCCACCGGAACATCACTATCGTCCGGTGATTTCCGGTTAAATGAGCGTCCCGATACGCTTTCGGGCAAAACCCTGGGGCTGTTGGAAAACTCCAAGGCCAACTCGGACAAGGTCCTGCACATTTTGGGCCAGATGCTGAATGACAAGTATGACCTCAAAGACATTGTCTACTTCAACAAACACTCGGCATCACTTCCCACCAAGCCTGACGTTGTTCAAGACATGATTAACAAGGTGGACATCCTGATTACCGGAATCGGTGATTGAGGCTCTTGCAGTTCGTGCAGTGTGCACGACGGTATCGAGATGGAGCGCCTGGGCTTGCCCACTGCGTCGATCATCACCCACGTGTTCAACAACACCGCCAAGGCCATGACCCGCATGATGGGAGTGCCTGACTTCGAGTACATCGTCGCCGAGCATCCTCTCTCCAGCCTGACCGACGAAGAGTGTCAGGAACGGGCCGAGACCTTGTTCCCCGATGTGGAGCGCATCCTCGTCGGTAGCGCCGCAGCCAAAGAAGACTAAACCAGTCCTAGCGGTAAACCAAAGCGAATAAAAAAGGCGTCCCGTACCATCCGGGACGCCTTTTTAGTTTGTCTGGAATTATGTAGATCAGTCTTTTGATGCGTTCTTCGCCATACCACTCCCAACCGCGATCCAAAGCCCCACATTGTTGGTCAGCGCACCAATGACCGTTCCGACTATGATTCCCATAGCCATCCCGAATCCAACGCGATCCTTTTTACCTTTTAGCATTGCCTGACCTCAACATGCCAATCTCCAATTCGATGGAGACCCGTGAAAACCGAATTAGCTAATATCATATCTTTAATCCATGGGGGCGTTTCCGGTTGAATCGGCTTTGTGCCTGTGGTACGATTTTACTTGGATTGTTACTGATTTCACGAACTTTGTACTGGCCGTTAAATGCCGGGCAAATCAACTGTGATTTCAGCCCTTCCTAACCCTTTCCAAGCCCGATTAACCAGGAGCCCAAACCATGAGTGGGCTAGTACAGCGGATCCACGACGCGGTCCACGGCCAAACCCAGCCAACTGTCACTGTATTGTCTTCTCTATTAGCCGTAGAAGATGAATTGGGTTATATCCCCAAAGAGGCGCTGGAATTCGTGGCCGAATTCTCCAATGCCACCGTCAACGACGTGTGGGCTGTCGCTTCTTTTTACCCCAACTTCAGATTTGATCCTCCCGCAGAACACGTTGTTGACGTCTGCTGGGGCGCGTCCT
>CAVODA010000334.1:0-2508 GCA_963694265.1 Dehalococcoidia bacterium | reverse complement strand
AACTCAGGCACCCGCGAGCCCTCATTCCCAACCAACGAAGCTGGCAGGGTTCCAGGAATACCGGCGACAGCCGCTGAAGCAGTTATGGTTCCGCACCAAGGCTGGGCCATCAGCCAGGTTGCCAATCGTTCTGCGGTGTCGTAATCGCCGGGCGGGGTGTAGAACAAGGCCGCGCCGCCGTTTTGGGCGACAACCACTCCTCCCTCCTCACCGCCGGACGCGAACCCGGCTTCATGAACCAGAGCCTCGACGCCCGCAACCCCGGAGATGGTGGAATAACCATGATCCGATATGACGATGATGTCGGTGTCATCGAAGCTACCGTTCTCCCGGAGCCATTGCAGAATGTTCCCAAACTGGCCGTCGGCCTCCTTGATGGCGGTATCCGAAAGCGTGGAACCAACCCCGTCGGCGTGCTGCGCTTTGTCCGGCTCTGAGGACCAGATCAAAGCAACGGCGGGCATTCGCTCCGGGAGCACATATTCAGTCATAATCCGCGTGGCATGGGCCATCCTCATGGTGTTGGGCTTCGCCTCCTCCGGCCAGGATCCAAACCGGTCGATCAGAGCCTCGTGCAGGTCTGCTGGAAGGGCAAATGTGGGGTGTATTGTCGCCCCGCCGGTGTCCTCAGCAGTTGGATTATGGAGATACATATTGCCGCTGGTGCCGACGCCGATGGCCACGTACTCTTTTCCGTGCTCAGCGAGTATCTGCCCAAGCGTGGGAGACAGAAGGATAGGCACTCCGGATTTGGCCACCTGCGCCAGTTCTGGCTCCATCGCCGGCATGGCGTGGTCCGGGTCAAACTCCCTGATCATCATTCGATTGCCGGCCAGACCGTGTCCGCCCGAGTTCATGCCCGTGACCATGCTGGAGGCATTGACTCTAGTCACAGTAGGAAAAACCGAATGGTGGTTGGTGAACGTCACTCCAGCTTCTGCAAAGGCCGACAGATTAGGCATCAAACGCGGGTTGACCTGTGCTGGCTGGAGTCCGTCGAACACAAAGACCAATATCGAAGACATGATTCTCTCGCTTTAGTTAATTTCGATCATTATTTAAATTTCATCGGGGAGCCAAAGCCTGAATCGTACGCTCGTAAGACTCTTTCAAGTCTCCAATAGCGATCGGCGCTACGATTAGTTTGGTCAGCCCCATGCTGCGGAATTCTTCGATGCGTGCCAGGCAGACCTCAGCCGGGCCAACCACGCCTACTTCTTCTTGCATTTGCTCACCGATGGCAGCGGCCATAGCCGGGTTGTCGGCATGGTCTCTAGCCGTCTGAGCACCTACCATTTCTGCCTTGAACCCGGTGTTCCGGAAGAAGTTCTGGTAGTGGGTGCTGCTGGCGTAGCGGGCTATCTGCTGCTGCAAGCCAGCCCTACCTGCCGCAATATCGTCGGTCACTGCAACCCTAAGGTAACCGGATATCTCGACTTCTGACGGGTCACGACCTGCTTTTTCGGCTCCGTCTCGCACCAGTTGGATGGCCTGGGGCAGATAGTGGGCGGCGGTCCAACTCAACAGCACGCCGTCGGCCACTTCCCCGGCCAGTTCCAGCATGCGCGGACCAAGGGCGGCGATGTAGATGGGCAATTTTTCTTTGGGGGCGGAATTGCCCAGGGTTACTTGGCTGACGGTGATGGCCTCCCCTTGATGACTGACCTCTTCACCCTGCAAAAGACCACGCACAATCTGAATTAAATCACGTAGGTGGTCGATGGGTTTTTCGAACTTCAGACCGTGCCCATTCTCAGTTGCCGGTCGGTTGCCCACGCCCAACCCTAGGATGAAACGGTCATTGGAGACGGCCGCCAGACCAGCCGACGACATGGCTGTCATCAAAGGAGACCGAGAGAACATGGGCAAAATGCCGGTCCCCAGACCGATAAGGCTGGTGGCCATGGCAATGGCGGTGAGTTGGGTCAGCGAGTCCCGGCCGCTACCCTCGGTCATCCAAATCTCACCGTAGCCGTGTTCTTCTGCTTGCACACCCAGAGATTGAATGTCGGCAACGCTCAACTGGGGCTCATTCCCGAGCCTAAGTCCTAGAAAAGCCATGTTATTCTCCCGGCAAGATTGATGATTTGATCGAATCGGCCCCCCAAATCAGCTCCCAGCCAGCGGTCATCCGGCCCCCGTCCTGAGGGCGCTAAACAGGTAGACCGTAGCAAACGTTCGGTAGGGTGACCAACGCTGGGCAATGTCTTCTACTTGGGCATCGTCCACATCTGCGCCATTCGTGAACAGGCGCGAGACTACCCTACGAAGGGCCAGGTCGCCTAGGGGCAAAGCATCGGGGCGTCCAACAGCGCGAATTAAGGCCCATTGGGCGGTCCAGATTCCCACCCCGCGCAGGGCGGTTAATTTATCGACGATTTCTTTGTCGGTCAATTCCCCCATCTGTTCCAGCTTCACCGAAGTGTCCAGAGCCGTACCCGCCAGACCATGGACGTACTCGGACTTACGCTGTGTCAGCTTCATGGTGTGCAGTTCGGCGGGTGACGA
>CAVODA010000333.1:0-2522 GCA_963694265.1 Dehalococcoidia bacterium | reverse complement strand
GATTGGATGGCTGAGCTTGAGTTGGAAGTTGACCAGCTTTTTGTTGATTACTTCCGTGATTTTGGCAACCTCAATCTAGAAGCCATCGTTGGTTATTTTCATCTGCCCTGTATGTTTACGACGCAGGTTGGGGTGTTTGTTTTTACGACTGCCGCAGAGGTGGACGCGTTTTGGCGGCCAAGGTTTGATGATCTGAGATCTCAAGACTTTGGCCACACGGAGCGGTCCGAGGCCAGCATCAAAGTTTTGACCGATGACACGGCCATTGCCAGCAGCCTGGCTACCAGGTTTAACAAAGAAGGGAAGCAGACGGAGCGCAGAGGCGCAGCCTTCACCGTGCGCAAAACCGACAACGGCTGGAAGATCGTGGCGCTAATTCACCACTCCCACGACAACATCATCAAATTAGACTAAGAGCTAAGTCGTTCTGCCTGGCAAGCATTACTAGGTAATACCACTCCCAAACTCGCCCGTGCCGGCTGAGGCACATGAGGCACTTGAGGTGTCACCAGCCCGATGCGCCTGTGGGTAGGCCCATTAGGATTTGGCCGCCGTACTCGTAATTGGAGTGCAGGCCCGAGATGTGATGGCTGGCAGTGTGGATGTCTCGGAAGTACTGCTCCAGACCGTTCTCCTGGTGAATAGCATTGGTGCCTGCCGCGTAATAAAGCATGTCCACCGCGCGCACCGACTCGCGTATGGCATGAGTAATGGCCAACCTTCCCTGCAATACCAAAGGCCCAAGGTCGGTATTCCCTTGAGTGGCCTCGTCCCAGAGCTTTCCCCCCGCGTCCAGTACGTACGCTCGTGCGCCGCTGATGATGGCTTCAGCCTCACCCACCGTAGTCTGGACTACAGCCCGGTCTCTCAGTAGCACCGGCGTGGTGTTGGAGCCTGAAGAGGTTGCCAGGCCCACAAAAGTATCCATTGCCCCTCTGGCCATCCCCAGGGCATTGGCGGCAACCAAGACCCAGCTGATCATGGTTACCGACCTTGGGTTGTAGTGGATGCCTTGGGTGGCAGACGGTTCGTACAGCAGGCAGGTGCGTTCGTCGGGCACAAACTCTTCTGCAATCACCACGTCGTTACTGCCGGTGCCGCGCATGCCCATGGTTGACCAGGTCTTTTCAATCACGCCAGCGGAACGTGGCACGATCATCATCCTGGTTACCGGTTCACCTTGTTCGTTACGCACCGGACCCGATTCGTTGACGATATTGCAGTTCAAAAACAGCCAGTTGGCATGGTCAACGCCACTCACGTAATTCCAGCGTCCGCCGATCTTGTAGCCGCCGTCCACCAGCAACGCGTCGGCGGTGGGGCGAAACGAGCCTGCTGCCCGCACGTCTAAGGGTTGCCCAAAAAGCTCGCGGCCCAGTTTGGCGGGCACCCAGGCGGTGTACATGGAGATGGCGCTGGCTACAAACGAGCACCAGCCCACTGAGCCGTCCACCTTGGAAAGCTCCTCTACGGCTTTGAAAGCGGTTATTGGGTCGGTCTCGGGTCCTCCGATGGCCGCAGGCACATATAGCTGAAGGAGACCGGCCTGAGCCATAGCCTTGGCCAAGGAATCTGGCAATTGACACTGGGACTGAATATCCCCTCTGGCTGCGCTAATCTGCGGCGCCAGCGCCTTGGCCGCGGCCACCGGGTCGTGGTTTTGGATGTCGCTCATTTAGCCTCTGGAAATAGTCTGACGCCTAGGCCGACGCGCAGGCAATCGCTTTCACGCTGCCAGCAATCTCCGGCAAAGCGTGGGAGGACCATGTGTCTCCGCCGTCACGAGTGCCGAAAACCTCACCCTCACGGGTGCAGAAATACACCTGCTCCGGGGCGTGTTCGTTGATCGATACGCCGAAAGTGGTACTCAATGGCTTGATGCCCTTGTCGAACCGCTCCCAGGTGTCTCCTTGGTTGGTTGAACGCATGACGCCGCCCTGTTTGCTGCCAAAGTTCAGGCCGACGCAGGCGTATAAGGTGTCAGGGTTGTCAGGTGCCGTTTCCACGCCTCTGGAGTAGAAAATGTCCGTGAAATTCTCGAATTTCAGGTTGTCCCAGTTGGCGCCCCGGTCGCGACTTCGCCAAACACCGGTGCGGTTGGATATGAACACAGCCGACGAGTCAGCAGCGCCTACGGTGACACCGTGCAGGTCCATCAGGTCTACATCGCCGTCGAACTCTTTGTTCCTAATCGTCCATGTTTTACCACCGTCACTGCTATGGGCGGCGCCGCCAACTTCGAGCGCGGCATACATCTGATCTGGGTTTTTAGCTTCAATGCCAATGCCCAAGATGCGGGTGGCAAAGGCCATCTGTACCGAATCTTGGTTGATGATGGTGGCCAGGTGGTCCCAGTTCTCACCGCAGTCGGTGGACTTGAACACTTCGCTGCCCTCAGTCCCCAAGAACATGGTGCTGGAGTCATTGGGGTGAAACTTAATAGTCCAAACGTGGCGGCCCTCAGCCATGTTCATGCGCTCAAAACTGTCGCCGCTGTCTTTACTGCGATAGACGCCGCGCTG
>CAVODA010000332.1:0-2524 GCA_963694265.1 Dehalococcoidia bacterium | reverse complement strand
GGGCTGGCGTCACCCCGGCCGAAGATCTCTCGGAACTCTTCGTAGGCCTCTTTGATGACCTCAGGCGTTCGGCGCATGGCCTCATCAGTCTGCTTCCGGATCTCCATTAGCCAGTCTTCATTTACCTGAGGGGCAATGGTGATGGGGTTGTCCGGATGTAGTTGCAATGTGCCACGCTTGTAAGGTGGCAGGAAGCTCTCCACCTGAGATTGAGAAGGTACCTGCACGATTGCCTGTGAGTGGGTCAGGAATGAACCGTCGCAACTTAGGGCGAAGGGCAGCAGAACCCGAGGGTCTTCCGCTACCTTGTAGGCGATTAGAGCCATGTCGAGGGCTTCTTGAGCGGTGGCGACCCAGTAGAGGTGCCAGCCCAAGTCACGCACGGCTAAGGCATCATTGTGTTCCACACCAAATGCGCCGGGATCGTCCAACGCCCGGTTACCAACCATGGCCACCACGGGCATACGCAGCCCGGCAGTGACGGTGATGGCCTCAAAGGCGTAGAACCAGCCCACTCCGCTGGAGCCAGTGAAGGTGCGGGCGCCAACGGCGGAAGCATGCTTCACAATCTCAAACTGGGAGTGTTCGCTCTCGGCAATGATGTAATCAAAGTCGAAGGCGCCGTCGGCCTTGAGACGGGACACGTATTGCATCACCGTGTCATAGGGCCGGATGGGATATGCGGTGATTACGTCAACGTCGGCGAGGGCACAGGCAATGCCGATGGCCTCACTACCGCTGATTAATTCTTCCTTGGGCTCCGCGTAGAGTTTGGACTGTACGGCGGCCATTATGATTCCTCCGCTTTGATCTCGTCCTCGTAGCCGCCGACGTGGTGGAAACCGTGGGTTCGAGTCTCAGTTTTCTGTTTTTCTACCAGCACGGTCATCCACTTGTTGTAGCCGTCTTTATCGGCTGTCCAAGCGTCCCACTGGCTGCTGTTGTCGTTGAACTCGGGCTCGCCGACCATGGTCACACAGTCGGGAACTGGGCAGACCGCTTCGCAGACACCGCAGCCGCAGCATGATTCCAGGTTGGCGTCATACAGACCGTCTGGCGTGATGTCGAAGCAGGTGTCAGGACACTGCAGCCAGCACAATGTGCACTTGATGCAGGTGTCAAAGTTGATGACTGGGCGCATGGAGCGTGTGCTCCACTTCTTAAAGACCTCAGAACGACCGGGCTGGTATCCCTCATCGCCGCCGCGGAATCCGCCACCCTCAGGGAGAGCGCGAATTACTACGCCCTCTTCCATGGTCTTCCAACCGGGCATGTCGAAACTGAACGGGGTCTCGTCGTTACCCTCGCCAGGTTCCACGGGACGGCTGGTTGTTCGGTCAAAGGCTCCCTGGACCGAAGCGACCTTGGTGTCGTTGCCGGTCTGTTCCTTAACGGACTCCAGCATGGCTTTAACGCTGACCAAATCAGGGCAAACTTTGCATATTGCGCCGAGTACCCGCATGTCAGTGTGGTCGTCTTTATAAACCCAGAGACCGGAGAAACTCACGGTGCTGGGGATGACCGCTAGATTGTACGGTGATTCCTTCTGGTGGATGTCTTCCAACAGAGAGTCGGAATCCTGCCTTGAGGTCACGATCAGTGTTCCGCCGGGCTTGGTTAGCTCGTTGATGGGCTGAAGACCGTACCAAGCCCAGGACTCAATACCTTTGCACATTGCGTCGTCAACATTGATCGTAACGTCAACCGCCGTGGCCTCGTAAACAGCCAAGCTCTCTTCCAGTTCCAAGGCCGTGTCAGATACGATGGCAAACTGCTTGGCCGGAATTCCATTCCTCTCCGGTGAATCGCTGTAACGGCCAAATGCCGTACCGATTTTGCCGTCTTTTCGGGCGGCGAAAACTATGTTTCTGACGATGTTTCGGGCCATAGTTCGTTGAAATATGCCCCGGTACACCACCTCCACAGATCGGGTAGCCATAGGTCTCCTCCTCAGCTTTTGGTAGTTTGGTGTTAGTTATCTACTTGAGTATTGCCGACGTGCGCCTGGATATCCGACTAAGCGAATCCCAGGCGTTACTTATCTCTTCTTTATATGCTGGCGGTGGGCGCTACTGGTTCTTGCGATGTTAGAACTGAGCTTGATGGCTCCACTGCGGTCAGGTGATGTTCCATGGCTGACCTCGCTCCTAGATGGTCTCCAGACCGAATCGTCTCTAGAATCTCCCGGTGGGAGTCCAGGGACCGCTGCGGCCTCCCTGGCTGTTGTAGTGTTTGGTCTCGGGATTGCCTCAGTACGTCTTCCACTGCGCTGACCACCTTGACCAATGCCGTGTTGTGAGTTGCAGTGGCCAAGGCAAAATGGAACGCTGTATCGGCATCAACACCGGTTTCGCCCTCCATGATCTGCCGTTGCTGTTCAACCAAGATAGAAGACAGGCGTTCCACATCTTCCGTAGTGGCCCTCTGCGCCGCTAGAGCCGCAAGCTGGGGCTCCAAAAGATGTCTAACTTCAAAAATATCTTTGAGCTGGGCTTCACTCGCACCCAAATCATCAATCAGTGAT
>CAVODA010000331.1:0-2528 GCA_963694265.1 Dehalococcoidia bacterium | reverse complement strand
GCGGTGATTCAACCTCGTTTTACCTATAGGAGACTTTCATGGAGTTCGGCGTTTTCTACCAGCTCCCGTGCGCGGTAGACCAAACTCCCGCCGCCCGCATCCAGGACACCATTGCCCAATGCCGATTGGCCGATGAACTTGGTTATGACGCTGCCTGGCTGGCAGAACTGCACTTCAACCCACGTTTTTCGGTGATGTCCGCTCCGTTGATGATAGCGGCAGCCATCGCTCAGGCTACCAAGCGTATCCGCATCGGCAACGCCATTAATCTGCTGCCCCTACACCAACCAGTGCGGCTGGCGGAAGATGTGGCGACACTGGACGTGTTGTCCAACGGACGCGCCATCTTTGGTGTCGGCCGCGGCTCCATGCCCACCCATTACCAGGGCTATGGCATCAATCAGGAAGAGGGGCGGCAAAGATTTCTGGAAGGGCTCGAAGTCGTGCTGGGCTTGTGGGCAGACGAAGATTTCACCTACCAGGGCAAGTACTACCAGAGCCACGGACAAAGCATCACGCCACTGCCAATACAGCAGCCCCATCCACCGGTCTACTTGGCGGCCAACAGCGCTGATACTTTTGGCATCGTCGGTTCTTTGGGCCACAACATACTGGTGGCACCGACCATTGTCACCACCCAGGGCGCTCTGACCGGCTTGGAATCATACCGGAAAGAGTTGGCAGCCAACGGCCATGATTCTGCCAAGCTGAAGGTCAACATCAATGTGCCGATGCACGTGGCGGCCACCGAGGAAGAAGCGGTAAAGGGATTCGAGAAGACCATCGACAACTACCTGGCTACGTTGCGGGAGATTGGCCGTGCTCGGGGTGCCAGCCAGGGTGCCAGCCGCGCGGTCAGCCTGACCTCTCAAATTGTGATCGACGAGTTTGCCGCCGTTGGTACTCCGGATCAGGTTTCCGCCAAGCTTGAGAGGTTCAAAGAGATGTATGGGCCTGATGAATTCATGTGCTGGTTCAACATCGGCGGCATGTTGCCCCACGCAGAGGTCGAGAGTTCTATGCGCCTATTCGCTAAAGATGTCATGCCCAGATTCCAGTAATTCGTCGCCCGAAGTTAGATGAATTATTAAGTGGACTGTTAGGTGAACGCCCATGAGCTCAGAGTCATTGTTCGATTACGACCGCAAGGTACAAGCGGAGAGCGACGCCCCTCTCGCAGAGCGGATGCGTCCACTCATTTTTGCTGATTTTGTGGGTCAGGACCAGATCGTTGACCCGGATCGGGTGCTGCTGAAATCCATCGCTGCAGGGCGCTTGCCGTCCATCATCCTCTGGGGGCCACCAGGCACCGGCAAGACCACTCTGGCCCGGTTGGTGGCAACCTCCACACAGGCTGATTTCCAACCGGTCAGCGCCGTTACTTCCGGAGTGGCCGACCTGCGCCGTATCGTCGCCGAAGCCAAGGACCGAAAAGGCATGCACCGGCAGTCCACTATCTTGTTCGTGGATGAGATACATCGCTTCAACAAGGCCCAGCAGGACGTGATTCTTCCCCACGTCGAAGATGGGACCATCACGTTTATCGGCGCTACCACTGAGAACCCGTCATTTGAAGTCATCGCCCCTCTGCTGTCGCGGTGTCGAGTATTTACTCTGCAAAGCCTCGATGCCGACCAGATGAAGGCGATAGTAAACCGTGCCTTGGCCGACCAAACCATGGGGCTGGGGCCGATGCACGCAACCCTGGCAGAAGATGCGGCTGACCATCTGGTGAATATCGCCAATGGCGACGCCCGCATCGCGCTGAACGCCCTGGAAACGGCGGCCTACACCAGCACTCCAGATGTGGACGGCAACCGGGTCATTACGATTGAGACCATCGCCGACGCACTGCAAAGACGCTCTCCCATGTACGACAAAGCCGGGGAGAGCCACTATGACACCGTCTCGGCGTTCATAAAGTCGGTGCGCGGGTCGTCGCCGGATGGGGCGCTGTATTGGTTGGCCCGGATGATCGAGTCGGGAGAAGACCCAATGTTTATCGCCCGTCGCCTGGTGATTCTGGCATCAGAGGATATTGGGCTGGCAGACCCGCAGGCTCTGCCGTTGGCTGTAGCGGCCCAACAGGCAGTGCATTTCTTGGGGTTGCCAGAGGGGCGAATACCGCTGGCGGAAGCCACGGTCTATCTAGCCTGTGCTCCCAAGAGTAACTCAGCTTATGCCGCCCTGAACCAGGCGATGCAGGACGTGCGAGAACAAGCCAACGAGCCGGTGCCAATACACCTGCGCAACGCTGTTACGGGGATGATGAAGGACATGGGTTACGGCAAGGATTACAAGTACTCCCACAATTATGAAGGCCATTTTGAGGAACAAGAATACCTGCCGCCATCTTTGAAAGGACGGCGGTATTATCATCCTAGTGAAGAAGGAGCCGAGCAAGAGATTAGCCAGCGGCTCAGCCGATGGTGGAGCGGTAAAGCCAGCGACAATCAGCCTACATCAGACGATCAAACGGCCGAGTAAAGCCGCTGGCAACAGACCTGACTAAACTGCGGCCAAACCGC
>CAVODA010000330.1:0-2536 GCA_963694265.1 Dehalococcoidia bacterium | reverse complement strand
GAAATTCTTGACTCACTTCCCATTCTCCCGCTTTGACCGGTGCATGGAGGGTTAAACACGCCCCAACTCCGCTCTGTTGACGGTCGGGCGCAACCACAACGACCTCTCCAACCTGCCGCAGGGCGCGGGCTGCCGCCCAAATGCCTGGGGCGTTGATTCCATCGTCGTTAATCACCAATATTTTCATGGGTTTCGTTGTGCCTCTACCGTGGATTTGCAAATAAAAAATGGCCGATAAGTATTTTATCAGGTGCGATATTCAATGACAAAAAGGGGCAACGTCAGCTTAAGGCGAAATACTTGCCACCCTTCGCTCCGCTCAGGGTCTACCAGGTTGGCATTGGCAGATTCTTCGTCGGCCTACGGCACTTCTCAGAAGGACAGGTGTGGGCTCGGGCGCGCAAAATAAAAAGGGCACCCCATTCCGCCGGGGTACCCTTTTTGAATACTACCTTTTTGATTGCTTAGTTGTGGTGAGCGAAGCCTGTCGCGTGGTAGATCGCATGCTTCAGTTCGATGGCCGCCATGGCTTGGCGGTATTCGGCCGAGGCAAAAACATCTCCAAAGACGTCAGAACCCAAGTCGTTATGAATTAGGCTAGTGGCTGCGGCGATGTTCTCTTCGTTCAATTCCTTGCCCACCAGAGCTTGCTCCACCGAAGGTCCGCGCGTGGGAATCGGTGTAAACCCGCCGACAGCCACTCTGGAGGCCGTGCAGATGTTGTTCTCCACCGTCACCACTATTCCAGCGCCTACCACGGCGAAGGACGTGGCCGGGTGAGCCATTTTGGCGTACTCGGCGTGCTGGTTGGCGGCCAAAACCGGCATCTCGATGGCGGTGAGAATCTCATTCTCTCCCAAGGCCGTTTCGAAGGGGCCAAGGAAGAAATCATCAGCGGACACGGTCCGGGAACCGCCGCGCATGATACCTCCGGAGCCCTGGATGGTGAACTTGGCGTCCATCACCTTCATCACCGTTGGCAGGTCTGATGCGGGGTCAGCGTGGGAAATGTTCCCGCCGATGGTCCCTCGGTTACGCACCTGTGGATCACCGATGCCGTACGCCGTTTCCCAGAGGATACCGACGTTATCTTTGACGTCATGAGAGTCAGCGATCTCTGCGTGGGTGGTGAGAGCGCCGATACGCAGAGTGCCGTTTGCGACGGATATCCCCCGCAACTCCTCTATGCCGCCAATGTCGATCAGCATTGGAATACTGGTCAGGCGCAGTTTCATCATCGGCAGGAGGCTGTGACCGCCTGCAATGATCTTGGCACCGGGATTGCTACTCAGAAGCTGGATGGCCTCTGAGACGGAACTGGCTTTCTGGTATTCAAATTTTGTTGCAAACATCGTTTAGCTCCCCTGCTGCTGGCGAATAGCCTGCCAGACTTTTTCTGGGGTTAGTGGCATTTCCAAGCGGGTCACGCCCAGCGGTCGCAGCGCGTCGATTACTGCGTTGTAGACGGTGACGGTGGAGGCAATGGCCCCGGTCTCACCGATACCCTTCACGCCCAACGGGTTGTGGGGCGACGGCGTTACCGTGCTAAGCACTTCCATTTGCGGAAGTAGATGTGCCCTAGGTAGCGCATAGTCGGTCATGGAACCAGTTATCAACTGGCCATTGTCGTCATAGACCACGCCCTCCCATAGAGCCTGTCCGATGCCCTGTACCACGCCGCCGTGGACCTGGCCTTCAACAATCATTGGGTTGATCTGAGGGCCGCAGTCGTCACCGGCGATGTAACGCCGTACCACGATGTGGCCGTTGTCTACATCAACATCCACCACTGCCAGGTGGGTGCCGAATGGATAGACGAAGTTCGGCGGGTCATAGAAGGCTGAAGCCTCAAGGCCGGGCTCCATCCCTTCTGGCAGGTTCCAGGCCACGTTGGCCATGGTGGCCATCTCCTGGATTGACTTGGTCTGGTCTGGAGAACCCTTGACGGTGAAATGGCCGTCGGCGTATTCAACGTCAGCCTCGGCGGCTTCCAGCAGGTGAGCTGCCAAGAGGCGGGCCTTTTCTTTAATCTTGCGGGCCGCCAATACCATGGCCGCCGCTCCGACAGCAGTGGTCCGGCTGCCGTAGGTGCCCCAGCCCATTGGGGTGTTGCTGGTGTCACCGTGGATGATCGCAACGTCGTCCACATCAACGCCCAACTCATCAGAGATTATCTGAGCGAAGGTAGTTTCCTCTCCCTGACCGTGGGGGGAGATTCCAGAGTAGACGTTCACCTTGCCAGTGGGGTGGAACCGCACGATTGCGCTCTCCCACAAACCGCCACCGAAACCAACCGCACCGGCCACCTGTGAGGGGCCAAGGCCGCAAATCTCTGTGTAACAAGTAACACCAATGCCCATATAGTGGCCGTTTTCCCGCATTGTGGCCTGCTCCTGGCGCAGGGCCTGGTAGTCGGCATGGCCTAAGACCATGTTTAACAGCGGTTCGTAGTCGCCGCTGTCGTAAGTGACACCGCTGGCAACGTCGTGTCCATCTTCAAATTTGGGAATCAGGTTCTTCCGGCGCAGTTCAACAG
>CAVODA010000329.1:0-2541 GCA_963694265.1 Dehalococcoidia bacterium | reverse complement strand
AAAAAATACCTGGAAATACTGAGGGGATGAGTTAAAAAGGGGGTGTGCTTGAGAAGTCTCTGCCTTAAACCCGAGGTTTTTAAGGAGCCCCAGGTTTTTAAAGAACTATGCCTGAAAGACCAGTCAGGGGATAAATGCTCGAGGATAAAAATGGAGGCGACGGGCGGATTCGAACCGCCGAATAGAGGTTTTGCAGACCTCCGCCTTAACCACTTGGCTACGTCGCCCCGTTATTCTGTACAGTTAGACCGTTTAACCTGCAGGCAGGAAATGTACCGAGATAGGCTAGCGGGTAATGGTGCCGAGGGTGGGATTTGAACCCACACAGGCTTGCGCCCACGGCCCCCTCAAGACCGCGTGTCTACCAGTTCCACCACCTCGGCCTTGCGCGCCGATATTATATCACCTCTTAGGCATGGCGGCACCCCTTCTTAAGCCTGAGACCTAAGAAGCTTTGATTCGACGAACATAGAGACAATCCAACCCCTATAATGATTCCATGTCTCGTGAGTCTGAACGCAAGCAAGTTAGCCTCAAAGTTTTTGATAATGAGCCCACAGCCCGTATGGCCGAACAAAGGCTCAATCAAGAGGGTATCCCGTGCTTGGTCCGGTGTTTGCGGGGCGGCCCCGGTCTCTGGGGGACTGCCTACAACCTACCACACGATCTTTTGGTCTTCGAAGGTGACGAGCTACAGGCACGGGATATCCTGGAAATTCCGCCGCAAGAGCTATTGGAACGAGAGCAAGAACTGAACGCGAGACCTGGCAATCCTATAATGCCCCAATGGATGGTCACCGTGACCATCTTTGTCTTGGTGGCTTTTATCGCCCTGACAGTGGTGATTGCGAATCGGGCTATCCGGTAGCAGCCTTCCAATCGCGGCAAAATTGCCCGCCAACATAAAACGGCGAACAACTGACTTTTAATGTTAGTAGGCGTGAAAGATGCAGAAATTACCTTTAGAACCGATTGGCGCAATAACCTTTGACATGTATGGGACGCTACTGGACTTGGTTGCCAGCTTTGCCGCCGGGTTTGACGGATTTCTTAAGTCAAAAAATTATCAAGGCAGCGCTGACGAAGTGGTACAGGCGTGGGAAATGGCCTATCTCCACGAAAGTAACGTGGATACTCTCCTAGGACGCCCTCGTACTCCGTTTGAAATAGTTTCCAGACTCACCCTGAGCCAACTGTTCTTTAAGCTCAAAATTGACCACACCAAAGATGATATCGAGGAATTGGTCACAACCAAGGCCACACCGACACTGTTCTCTGACGTTAAAGAGAACATGACTCGACTGAAAAGCCAATATCAGATGGTGGTGCTCTCCAACGGCGATTTGGACTCACTGGAACGAGCGATCAGTGGCCTGGGCATCCCGGTGGATTGCGCTATTTCCGCAGAGCAAGCCGGGTTCTACAAGCCCCATACCGGCGTGTACCGGTATGCGATCAGCGAGATTGGTCTGCGCGGCGAACAGGTGCTACACGTTGCGGCCCACGCCTGGGATGTTCGCGGTGCCCGGGCGGCAGGCATGGCCGGGGCCTACATCAATCGTTATGCCATACCCTACGTTGACGCCGACGGCTCCAAGGCCGACTTGGAAGTCTCAGATTTGGCCGGTCTGGCCGACAGATTAGTGCGATAACAGGCACTAATAACCTAAGAATTACTCAACCAAACGAGGTTTGGGTTGCGATGAGGTTGGCGGAAGCTGACCCAAACGTGAGGAGATAGCAGTGTCTACCAGGTTGGGAATCGAATTGGCTGTGGAGCCGGCATTTACCGCCAGAGCCTACCGCACAAGAAACATTGTCTGCGGGCAATACGCATCATGGGCTGCTGAGATGCACATGCTGCGCATGAGCGTCATCAGCTATTTCGAGTGTTCAGACTCGGTGGTCGACCTATTGGCCCACGGAGTTGGCCGCTTGGCCGAAGACAGCCGCAAGCGCAGCCCCAGGTTCTCCATCGACTGCCTAGGCGTAGCCAACGGACGAAATGGCAACGGCAGCGGCGAGAACGGTGAAAACAACAGCGTCTACTTGGACTTCAAGCAGAACGACGCCAAACACCCACTCGCCGTCCTACAACGAGAAGCAGTCGGAATGATCGAAGAATTGCCCGGCGCGAGCCTCCCTCCTGGCGACAGCCCCTTTCATCCCAAGATAAACCTGATGGAGTACGCCAACCTGCCACCCACGGTCATGGCCGATGCCGCTGACTTTGCTAATGGCGTTGCGATAGACGTTGGTGTGCCGGTTGTTGCTCGCGCCTGGAGACTGGTCCTGCTCCGTTATCACTCAGATGCCGCCGGAGATGACTGGAGCCACGGCAATTGGTCGTCGGATGTGCGTTGGGAGTATCTCTCCAGCTACGTTTTATAGGGTATTTCCCCGTAGTTAACAGGGCGAGAGGGGTTTTATCGGTCCCAGCCTGGCAGCGGACCTGACCCTGGGTTATCATGCTCTCAACTGACAAAGCCCGCCCAAACGAGCCTGGTTTTTATGCCCGTTCGGCGGACCCGTTTTATTAAA
>CAVODA010000328.1:0-2547 GCA_963694265.1 Dehalococcoidia bacterium | reverse complement strand
ACTTCTTGTAAGCCTAGTCTGGTCAATAAATCGGCTATATTTTCCTGATAGCTGGGTATTAACCAGTTCTGGGTTTGTTGGGACATTTGGACCAGATGGGACACCACTTCTGGGTGATTGGGGTGCCACTGTAAGCCCCCGGCGGCGGTTTTGCCGAGGGGTTCAGACATCCGCCAGCCAACTACCTTGCCGTCTAGCTTCAACACAGTTTCGATTCTGGAAGCTTGTGCTGGTTCCTGGGAATCACTCCACTGATCAATGGTCATGCCAATGCCTTCTCGCACCTGTTGCGGAGTTGAAGCACAGTATAGCTGGAACAATCCGTGGAAGTCAGCCTGAGTCGGAGATTCCACAGAATACCGGCTGATTGGTTCATCGCTTGGATCGGCCTGCCAATCTTGGCCGGTCAAGTGTTGCTCTTCGTAGTAGGCATAGAACCCAATCTTTCTGGCTGCATCGGCGATTGGGCTGTCGCTGAATACTCTGAGGAACACCCTCTCTGCGCCACGGGAGCCAGCGCATTGGACAACCTGTTTTAGTAGATCAATGGCCTTTTCCGGTTTCTGCTCTGGTAGGTAAAGACGGTCCACTTCCCAGGCTCGGCTGCCACTGCGCATCCGTGCTGAGGCCAGGCTGGAGAGGTCCATACCCTTCCAGTCTCCCACGGTCACGCGGTGTGTATCACGGGCAATCGATTGCTTCCAGAGAGTGGAGTTGCGCATCGGACGGCACCGGACCACTGATTCCGTTGGCGCGGCTTGGTTGGCCCCTCCGGGAGCGCCCACCAGCATACAGCGAAGGGCATCACTGACCCGGAAGGCCGTAATCATGAGGAGCCGTTTCCTGAAGAACTGCCATTGCCGTTGACGAGTTCCAGGAAATAACTGTGAAACCGGTAGTCGTTGGTCAGTTCAGGGTGAAAAGATGTGGCCATCAGGTTTCCCTGTTGAACTGCCACTGGACGGTCATCATCCAGAGCGCATAGCACTTCAACATCATCGCCAACGCGAATAATCACCGGGGCGCGGATGAAGATGGCGTGGAACGGGTCTGAACCCAATGCGCTTATGTTCAGGTGTTGTTCAAAGCTGTCCACCTGGCGGCCAAAGGCGTTTCTTTGTACGCCAATGTCCATGATACCCAGGGGAACGGGGTCATTCTCGGTGATTTCCTCGGCGATCATTATCATGCCGGCGCAGGTGCCCCAAATGGCGCGGCCTTCTGTGGCCATCTTTTGGATGGGCTCTCTCAGGTTGTAAAGGGTCACCAGGCGGCTGAGCGTGGTGCTCTCACCGCCTGGGATAATCAGCCCGCCCAACGATTCCAGGTGTTCTGGCAGCCTTACTTCTCTGGCTTTAACACCTAGCTTACTGAGGGCGGCGATATGTTCGGCGAAGTCGCCTTGTACTGCTAAGACGCCTACTTCCAACTCGGCTAGCTGATCCTTATAAGTAGATTACCGGGATTTCTGCCGTGACGCGCTCCCCGCGTGGGGAGCGTTGCCGGGATCGGGATAATGCGATAAAAGTCTGTTACTTGCTGCGGGTGGCCAGCAATTCGTCTTCAGGAATTGACTTGGCGCTGATGCCGACCATGGGCTCGCCCAGGTTCTTTGAGACCTCAGCAAGAATCTTGGCATCCTGGTAATGGGTTACAGACTGGACGATGGCGTGGGCACGGCTGGCGGGGTCGCCAGACTTGAAGATGCCGGAGCCAACAAAGACGCCGTCGGCGCCTAGTTGCATCATCAGGGCTGCATCTGCGGGTGTGGCAACGCCGCCGGCGGCGAAGTTGACCACGGGCATGCGGCCCATCTCTTTGGTCTTAATAAGCAGATCCAGGCTCACCTGCATGTCGCGGGCTTCAACCACCAGCTCATCTTCAGGCATGTTCTGGAGCTTGCGGATGGCATCTTGAACGGTGCGCATGTGGCGGACAGCCTCAACAACGTCGCCGGTGCCGGCTTCGCCCTTGGTGCGAATCATCGCAGCGCCTTCAGAGATGCGGCGTAGGGCCTCGCCCAGGTTGCGGCAACCGCAGACGAAGGGCACCTGGTAGTCATGCTTCCAGATATGATGGGTCTCGTCGGCGGGAGTGAGAACTTCGGACTCATCGATGTAATCGACGCCCAGGGATTCAAGAATCTGAGCCTCCACAAAGTGGCCGATACGGACCTTAGCCATGACCGGAATGCTCACGGTGTCCATGATGTCGCAGATGATCTGCGGGTCGGTCATGCGGGCCACACCGCCGTCGGCACGGATGTCAGCGGGAACGCGCTCCAGAGCCATAACCGCTACTGCGCCGGCTTCTTCAGCTATCTTTGCCTGCTCGGCGTTAACCACGTCCATGATGACTCCACCTTTGAGCATCTGGGCGTGACCGGCTTTGACCGTAAATGTCCCTGTTAGTACCTCGACCATCGTTGGCGTCCTCCGGGTGTTCGCATTTTAGTTGGTGGCAAGAGACGAATTTCCATAGAAAATAGTCTCAGTTGCGCCTGTATTATACGCCCACGGCATGACGATTATCAATTGAGGCTAAGGG
>CAVODA010000327.1:0-2550 GCA_963694265.1 Dehalococcoidia bacterium | reverse complement strand
ATCTCTAAGATACCTGTGGATATCAGGGATTGCTGGGCTGAGACCACTTGGAACAGCCGGCTGAGTAAGTCTTCTTTATGCAGGTTTGCCAGAGCGGTGGTGTCGTTCAAGCCGACATCGCTGGCAAGTCCTAGGAGTTCTTCCTTGGACTTGGCCCCCATCTCGGACACATCTAACATTTTTTGAATGGTCGCCATGTTTACCTCTTACTGGGGTCTTTGATCTTGCACTTGGTCAGCCTTAGGGGCTTATTCCTACGGGCTTTTTAAGGTTGTGCAGTGAATCATGAATTGATTACCGGCTGTTTTGTTTACCTGTTGTTTGTTTGAATAATCCGCCCTGCCGGTGGCTGGCGGTTATTGGTTAGCTATTTTTTCCCAGTCTGCTTTAAAGCGCGCCACTCCGGAGGTGGTTAGTGGGTGGTCAATCATTTGGGTCAACACTTTATAGGGAATGGTTGATATGTGCGCCCCGGCCTGAGCTGCCAGAGTGCAGTGGAGGGTATGGCGGATACTTGCCGCCAGTACCTTGGTCTCAATATTGTGTTCTTTGTATACCGCGACAATGTCTTTAATCAGGTCTATGCCCTCAAGACCAATGTCGTCAAGGCGGCCAATAAAGGGACTCACCGCTGTTGAGCCGGCCTGAGCGCCCAGTATCGCCTGGTTCACAGAGAAGCAAAGTGTTTGGTTTATCCGGATACCCTCACTGGCTAAGACCGATATTGCTTCAAACCCGTCTCTGGTGCTGGGAATCTTGACCCAGGGGTTGGGTATCCATCCGGCGATGTCTCGGCCCTCAGCAATCATCCCTTGGGCGTCCAGCGAGATTACTTCAACAGAAATCGGTCCATCTACGATGTCGGCAATCTCTTTTACTGCGGACTTGTAACTTTCTGCGTTGCCAATGCCCTCTGCAGAGGCCAGTGAAGGATTGGTGGTAACGCCACTAATCACTCCCAATCGGGCCCCGTCTCTGATTTCCTGAATGTTTGCTGTGTCCAGAAAGAGCTTCAAGGTTTCACCGCCCTTCTAAGTTTTGTATCAAATATCCGGTTCAGGCATTGGGTTAATCCCAGGCCTGGTCTGCGTTGAGCTGTCTTAACCGGAGTGTTGGAGATTGCTTGTTGAATCGATGCTGAATTTATCGAGAGGAATGATAACTGGAAGCTGGCTAGTTGGAGTTGAGGTCCAGAGGTAGAGGCCTCTGTACGCCTTCTCTGATGGTCTCTTTAGCCGCCCCGATAAACTTGCTGAATAACGGGTGAGGCCTGTTGGGCCGAGATTTGAACTCTGGGTGGTATTGGGTACCGAGCATGAACGGATGGCCCGATACTTCACCGGTCTCAACCAGGTTACCGTCGGGGGACAAACCACCAACCACCAGCCCGGAGTTTTCCAGCGCTTCTCTATATGAGTTGTTAAGTTCGAACCTGTGACGGTGCCGTTCCATTATCACGTCGGTGCCGTAGGCCTGTTTTGTCAGGGTATTGGACTGTGGGTGACACGGATAGTCTCCCAATCTCATGGTTCCGCCCTTGGCGGAGATGCCCTCTTGATCTGGCATTATGTGAACCACCGGGTTATCGGTCTCCGGAACCAGCTCCTCAGAGTTGGCATCCTTAATGTTTAGTACATTCCTGGCCCATTCTATGACCATGACCTGAAGGCCAAGACATAGACCAAGGTAAGGCACGTTGTGCTCTCTGGCGTAACGTACCGCCTCAATCATCCCTTCCACGCCGCGGGGGCCAAATCCACCCGGAACAACTATTCCACAAACGCTTGATAGTAGCGCGTCTGCTCCGTATTTCTCAATATCTTCAGAGTGGACCCATTGCAGTTCTATATCTCTGGTGTGGTCCAGTCCGGCATGCCGCAGGGCTTCCCGTACTGATATATAGGAGTCTGGATACTCCACATACTTGCCCACCAGGGCTATGGAGAGCACTTCTTTGGGCTCATTCATACGGTCAACCATGGCCGACCACTCGGTCAGGTCTTTAGGTTTGACCGGTAAGTCCAGGCTTTTCACTATGATGTCGCCAAGGCCTGCTTCTTCTAGCAGCAGTGGCACTTCATATACATTGTTAACGGTTTCCACCGGTATTACGGCGTTCAATGGAACGTCGCAGAAGGCCGATATCTTTTCGCAGATGGACTGAGCTACCGGAAAGTCGCTTCGGCAAAGGATGGCGTCCGGCTGGATGCCTATGGACCTTAGTTCTTTTACGCTGTGCTGAGTCGGTTTGGTTTTTAACTCTGATGCCGCTGCTATATAAGGAAGCAGCGTTAGGTGGATGTAGAACACGTTGTCCCTACCCACGTCGTTTCGCAATTGCCGGATGGCTTCCAGGAAGGGCAGGCCTTCAATGTCGCCAACTGTGCCGCCAACCTCGGTGATGATCACATCGGCACCAGACTCGGCGGCCAAGGCAATAATCCTGTCTTTAATGGCGTTGGTAACGTGGGGCACCGTTTGTATGGTGCCGCCTAAAAAGTCTCCCCGCCGTTCTTTGGCAATCAGGTTGAGATAAACCTCACCGGCGGT
>CAVODA010000326.1:0-2563 GCA_963694265.1 Dehalococcoidia bacterium | reverse complement strand
ATAACGCCCTGATTATAGCCCAGTAGCTGGGCAAATTATGACAATCATCACTGGGCATGATTTGGAGCAATGCCACTAGTGTGCTATTTTTGGTGGACGTTAAATATAAAAATATCGGTCAGTCAGGCCGTTATTGAAGGAACTGAACTATGGCGACCAAGATAGATGGCGAGACATACCTGGGCGAAGCAGTAACCCTGCCTCTTTCCGCTGACGGACAGGTTACTGTATATGTATGGCCCTGCAGAATTCTGAGCATCCGTGGCACCGGCATGGGCGGTCCGACCATCGGCGTTGATGTTGGCAACACGGAAACCATCCGCTACGACTGCCACGACACCCCCGGCCATTGGCACAAAGGCGGCTATGATATGCTCGGTCGTCCCGGAAACTCCCACACCGACTTCCCAGAAGGTCTGGTCCGGGTCGCCGACCAGGTTGAGTGGGCGCTGACTCAGATTAAAGAGAATGGCTCAGACTTGCTTAAGGAATCAGAACAAGCCGACGCCGCCAACCTGTTGGACTCTGCCATGGTCGACAAGGCCCTGGACGGCATCCGAGCCCATCTCAAGAGGAGCGAAGGACTGCGCGAGCAGGCCATCTCCGACAAGCTCATCGCCCCTACTGAGTAATCGGGCTGAGTAGCCAGACCATACTGCGCAGTGGATTCCTGTTTTCGCAGGAATGACGTGTTAGGCGCAAAGATATAAAAAGCCCCGGTGATAATCACCAGGGCTTTTTGTTTGTGCGTTTTTCTAATGCTAGGGGTTGATGACGCCCGTTTTGTGGCCAACGATAAAAGTCTCCCAATGCTCTGCGTAGTCGATCACTGAGTTGACGAGTGCTTCCGGCCGGTCGCCTACGATGCAGTGTCCCGCGTCATAGACGATGGCTATGTTGTTGTTGGGTATCTTCTCTCGGTAGACCCGGGCTGACTCCGAGGAGACCAGCCGGTCATTCTTGCCAAAGATGGCCAGGGTGGGGCAGTGAATGTCCCCCAATTTGGCCTCAACCAAAGCGTCGTGGCCCACGGCACTTAAACGCGCCATAAACTCAGTCTCTTTGGCGAAGACCTCAGCAGACAGAGGATTAAACTTCTGCGCGTTCTCCTCATGGGCGAACATCATTGAGTGCGCTTCTTGAGAGCTGGCGTTGGCTTTCGATTCCTGCGGCAAAATAGCCATGGGAGAAACCAGAATCAGGGCTTCTACTTGGTGGGGCGATTGTATGGCCTGACACAGGGCAACATTGGCCCCAAAAGAAGAGCCAATGAGTGTGTATTTCTCTGAGGTGAGCGTGGTTGCGGCAGCAGCGGCCACGGTCGCCAAATCTCCCACGGTCTGGGACGTCGAGTTAACGGCAGAGTCACCCATGCCAGGAAGTTCCAGAGAAAAAATATGATACTTCTCAGCCAGGGCGTCATGAAGCATGGTGTTACGCCAGCCGGTTTGGTCCAGCATGATTACGGGTCGGCCTTGTCCCGCCTCCCAGTAACGGACGCTGAAACCTGCGGCGTCTACTGTGCCTTCTGTAAACACCATGACTAAAACTCTCTGATTTGCGGGATGACTTCCCGGCCGAATAATTCCAGCTCTTCCATTACGGCTTTGTGGTCTACTTTGTTCTGCTGAAACGGCATGTCGATAACACCGATGCCGCACCGGTCATGAAATTCTCTGATCTGTTTGGCCACAGTGTCAGGCCCACCAAGGAAATTGATTCCCAGGGCGTTACCAACCACATCTCCCTCTGGGCTGCCGGCAACTAGACCTCGAAGATCAAAAGGCCCACCCGTGCGAGCGGATTGAATCGCCTCTGCAACTGTTCTGCGCATCGGAATGTTTGGTCCGGGTTTTGATTTCATGAGGCCTTCAAACCACTCATTGGCCAGTTCATCGGTCTCGGCCACGTAGATGCTGCCACGGTAGACAATGTTGTCCGGACCGGGAGTCCAGCCCGCCTCCTCGCACCACTTATGGTATTTATCAGTAATCACGGCAGTTTCCTCCACGGACAGGAACGAGACCCCCAGCCCGAGGCGGTTCTCGGCGGCGTAGCGGATGGTGTCGTCGCTTCTGGTGCCGACAATCACCGGTGGAAATGGCTGCTGTACCGGCCTGGGCCAGACGGCCACAGTGCGGTACTGGTAGTAACGGCCTTCCCAGGAGAACGGTTGGGGCTCGGTCAGTGCCTTCAGAATCAGATCCATACTTTCCAACAGGCGGCCTCTGCCCTCCGCCGGGTTCACGCTGTAGACCTGGTCTTCATTGGGAGTTCCACGCAGGAACCCCGCCACGAGCCTACCGTTGGTCAGATTGTCCAACAGGGCAAGTTCCTCGGCAACTCGGATGGGGTTGTTGAGCGGTAGCAAATGGCCCAACACGGCAATCGTGATCCGCTTGCATCTTTCTGCCACCGCTGCGGCCATGACGGCGGGGGTGCCGGTGGGGATTCGGCCGGAGTAGTGATGCTCAGAGAAGCTGATCCAATCAAATCCTACGTCTTCCGCCAGAGCACACTCGTCCATCCCTTCTTGGTAGCTACGAACCGATACTTCAGGGTC
>CAVODA010000325.1:0-2564 GCA_963694265.1 Dehalococcoidia bacterium | reverse complement strand
CTAGGGACATCTGTCGTACCATTAGTGGCCTGCTTAATCTGATAGGTTCAGCTAGCCATGAGTAAAACTCAAAAGTAAACGAACCAGGCCGCGAAAATAGGCGGCTTAGGAAAAACCATACCAACTCCAACAGACAATTTGAGGAGGCATGACCGCCGTATCTTCTACGGCTGGTTCATCGTTGCTGCGTCGGGCTTGGTGGTCTTCAGCAGCGGACCTGGCCAGTCTTACGTATTCTCCATATTCATTGATTCCATCATTGAGGACACGGGCCTCTCCCGTCCTGGCGTCTCCCTGTTGTATCTGGCCAGCACCGGCATGAGCGCTGTGTTGGTTGCGATTGTCAGCCGACTTGCCGACCGCCACGGGCCAAGAATCATGCTGGTGGCCGTTGGGTTGGGCTTTGGCGTGGCCTGCTTTGGTATGGCTACGGCCACCAACATTGTCTTGTTTTTCATCGCGTTCGGTGCTTTGCGGGCTCTGGGTCAGGGGTCTTTAAGCATCAACGCCATATTGTTGGTGAACCAATGGTTCGTCTCCAAGCGGGGTCGGGCTATTGCTCTTATGGGTATGGGTGCCGTGTTATCCAACGCAATATTTCCGCCCTTTGCCCGTCTCCTAATCAGCAGTATTGGCTGGCGCGAGGCCTATGCGGTGATTGGAGTGGTGGCAATTGTGTTGATCGTCCCGGTGGCGCTTTTGGTCGTGAAAGACCGACCTGAAGACGTGGGCCTGCACCCGGACGGCTCCTCCAGACCGCCCATTTCTGAGACTAGGCAGGCTATGGCCGGATCCCAGCGGGAGACCAAAGTCTTCAGTTCGCTGAGTTTTTGGTTGCTGGCCTTGTCCCTGGGGACGCCGGGTCTGGTTTCCACTGCGCTGGTGTTCCACCAAACGTCCATATTTGAAGAAAAGGGACTGAGCGCCACGCTGGCGGCCGGGGTGTTTGTAATTTTTGCTGCGTCGTCGGCGGTCAGTTCAATAATTGCCGGGTTCGCCGTTGACCGCATCGGACCCAAAGTGCTCTACGCGTTCAATATGGCCACGTTGTTGGTTGCATTGATCTTGGTGGTGGCGGTGGACTCTGTGTTCATGGCGGTGGTCTACGTATTGGTTATGGGGGTTTCCGGTGGCGCTCATACAATAATCCAAGGCGTGATCTGGGCCCACTACTACGGGCGTCACGGACTTGGCCGGATTCAGGGTTCTGCCATGACCATCAACTTCTGCGCCTCGGCGGTTGGCCCGTTGCCCCTGGCGATATTCCACGACCTGACCGGGTCCTACACGCTTGGCATGGTGGTGATGATGGCCCTGCCGGTGCTGTCAGTGTTGGCACTGGTGAAAGCCAAGCCGGGCCACACGCTCATTGCCGCAGAAACGGGCGTTGTGTAAAATGCGCCCAACATCGGCCCTCAATGTTGGGTGGCCTGACAGTATCTGGGATAAACCGGTATCTAAGAACAAATAGGAGACCTTAAGATGGATTTTGGACTAACAAATAAACGTGCATTCGTGGGTGGCGGCAGTCGAGGCATCGGCAAGGCCATCGCCATGGAACTGGCCAAAGAAGGCTGCGATGTTGTCATCGCGTCCAGGACACAATCAGCCTTGGACGAGGCCGCGAAAGAAATTGAAGACATCACCGGCCGCAAGATCATTCCTCTGGCCTTGGATGTGACCTCCCGTGAAGAAGTGGACAGCGTCATGGCTGAAGCCGTGAAGCAGTTGGGCGGCCTGGATATCCTGGTCAACAGTGCATCCTTGCCTGGCGGTTCGCCCTCGGCAGTCGGCCCTATCGACGGCCTGGACGAAAATGAACTATTGAGCGACTTTGACACCAAATACGTTGGTGCGTTGCGTTGCGCCAGGGCGGCCATTCCCTTCTTGAAGGAACAACCCTGGGGCCGGATCATCAACATCAGCGGCGGCAATGCTAGAAACGCCGGCAACCTGAGCGGCGGCGCACGTAACGTGTCTCTGGTTCACCTGACCAAGACACTGGCCGTTCAGATGGGCAAGTTTGGAATTACCGTGAACTGCATCCACCCCGGCACAACCCGGACTGAGCGCACGGTGGGCCTGCTGGAGGCTCGAGGCAAGGCCCTGGGAGTTACCCCTGAAGAAGCCGAAGCGCTGGACTTTGCCGACGGTTCACCCCGGGGCAACCACATCAACCGCATGGTTGATGCTTCAGAGATTGGCTTTTTGACAGCCTACCTGGCGTCGGACAAGTCATGGGCCGTGACCGGTGAGGTCATCATGGCCGGTGGCGGCTCCGGAACCGCAGTCTATTACTAGGCAATAACCAATTAGATAAATGAGGGGGCGTCATTCCCGTTTACCGGGAGCGGCGCCCCTGTTAGGTGTTCAAGACCAATGGCAACAGACGATTTAGCAGAACTTGATCAAGACGTAGCAGAGGTCCGCCGCAGAGTGGAAGCTCTGGCTAACGACATGCGCGGCCTGGGCATGCAACTACGTTTTTCATCTGAAGAGTACGGGCCGGAAAAGGACTTTGACGGTATCGTGACTCGGACGATCACCTTCAGCTTTAGGGTTTC
>CAVODA010000324.1:0-2572 GCA_963694265.1 Dehalococcoidia bacterium | reverse complement strand
TGTCAGTTGCCCGTGAGTTTGGGGTGGCAGAACTGGTTGAAGACTCTTCAGGTAACGCCGGGGCGTCGGTGTCGGCCTACGCAGCCCGCGCTGGTATTAAGTCACATATCTTTGTGCCCGAGAACGCGCCCGAGGCAAAGCTACGTCAGATCAGGGCTTACGGCACCACGGTGCACCCCATCGGCGGCGGTAGAGAAGATGTCACGTCCGCGGCCATTAGCTACTGCAAGCAACACAACTTGGTGTACGCCTCCCATATGCTGAGCCCCTATTTCGCAGAGGGTACCAAGGCCTTTGCGTACGAGGTGTTGCAGCAGTTCAACGGAAAAATGCCAGGCCATGTGGTGTTCCCGGTGGGCAACGGCTCCCTGCTGATTGGAGCTTACAACGGGTTCAAAGAGTTGCTAGCCTCCGGAAAGATAGAAAAAATACCCAGACTACACTGCGTTCAATCCCGCAACGTGATGCCTTTGGTTGCTGCTTTCACTGGCGAAGATTGGAGCCCGGTAAATGCGACCAAGACCGTGGCGGGAGGGATATCCATTTCGGCACCGTCACGACAATGGCAGATCCTAGACATCTTGCGCGCCACAGACGGAAATGCCGCGGCGGTTGAAGAATCCAGCATCGTCCAGATGCAGATAGACCTCGCTGAACAAGAAGGCATCTTCGCCGAACCAACATCGGCGGCCGCATTTGCCGGACTGGAAGTGCTGGCCAACCAAGGCGTAATCCAACCAGGAGACTTAGTGTTGGTCCCGGTAACCGGGTTTGGACTGAAAGACGAGTCGCCCAGTTAAAACGCTAACAGCCCGTCCACGACCCCCATTCTGAAACATATATAGAGAGTTAGCATGAAGTTACAGATCATGTCCCCGGCCGCAGACAGAGTAGATTTTAAGGTCCCACCGGCACCCCGCCTAAGCGGCCTTGACGACAAGACGATTGGTCTCTACAACAACATGACCGGAGGCGCTGATATTGCGGTGGACCGCGTGGCGCATCACCTCAGTCAGCGGTTCCCCGGCGTGAAATTTGAGCGCTATGGTGGGGACCTTCGGCAAGGTAGACCAGTCCTCAGTCGTGGTGTCCATATTGATGACGAAGAAGCGACGCTGATCGCCACCGAAGTAGATGCCATGATTGGGGCCACTGCCCATTGAGGCGGCTGTACGTCGTGGCTTGCCCATGACATGGTCGCCGTTGAAAAGGCTGGAGTCCCCGCTGTAGCCATTGCCGCAAGGAGCTTTGCCAGGGCTTGGCAGTCTTGCGTGGACGGCTGGGGGCAGCCCAACGCGTCGTTCGTGACTATCCCCCATGCCACAACCGGACAGCAGGAAGACTTCATCCACAAAATGGTGGATGAACAGATCGATGAAATAATCGAAAGACTCACTTCTATCCCAGCGTCTGCCGGGGCTGCCAGAGGTGCCCGCAACAGCGGCCAAGCCACTGAGGTTTTCACGGTCGAGTTGAACGAAACGCCCGAAGGGCTGGACGCGGTCAACCGTTTCCTGGCCGAACGCGATTGGAGCGACGGCATACCGGTGATGCCGCCGACCCCAGCCGCTGTTGAGCAGATGCTAAAAGGCACGAGGCGAGCCCCCCAAGAAGTGCTCATGGTCATGGAGCCAGGATTTGGCCTGGCTACGGTCGAGAAGATTGCGATCAACGCTGTGATGGCGGGTTGTCGTCCGGAGCAGTTCCCGGTGCTTTTGGCGGCAATTGACTGCCTGGCCCAACCGGAGATGAACCACCGGGATATGCAGGTCTCCGGGCACACAGAAGCGCCAATAATCCTGGTCAATGGCCCGATTGCAAAGAAGGCGGGAATCAATTTTGGCACCACCGCCATGGGGCCGGGCGTGATCAATGCCGCCAACACGGCTATTGGCCGGGCGCTGCGGCTGTGCTTGATCAACATTGGCTACTGCAACGCCGGCGCCGGTGATCCCAACTTTATCGGCCTGCCGACAAAGTTTGGGATGTGCATTGCTGAGAACGAAGAGGTCAGCCCCTGGCAGCCGTACCATATGGACAGAGGGTTCAAGGGCGAGGAAAGCGCAGTGACCGTGGTGACGGTCACCGGCCCAACCACCATCATAGATCCCAGGTCCAAGACCCATGAAGACACACTGAATAACATTGGTTCAATGATGTTTTATCCCAACGCCGGTGCTGGCGGATGGGTCAAGGGTCGGCAGTCGGCACAGGTTGGGCACACCAACAAGCGCGTGCCGTACCAGGGCCCGTATCACCCCATAATCCTGAGCCCTTCGCGGGCGGTGATAATGGCTGAGGCTGGTTTAAGCAAACAAGACGCGCAGGAATGGCTGCACCAGAATTGCCGGGTGTCCATGAAGTCCATTTTGGCCTCGGGGCCGATGCCAATGGACGCTGACGGCAAGTGGCTGCACCATCCCGAATTGCAGCACCTGGCGGATGACCCCGAGGCGACAGTGCCGGCGTTGGAAAGCCCGGAACAATACCTGTTGTTTGTAACTGGTGGATCGACTCACTACGCCAACTTCTTCTACGGCACCTACGGAATTGCCACGTCGCCCGTAGAAGA
>CAVODA010000323.1:0-2578 GCA_963694265.1 Dehalococcoidia bacterium | reverse complement strand
ATATGGGCGGTACCAGGCCAGTCGCCACGGCGGTTCATCCAGGTATCCACTCGACCGGGGCTGAGAACATTGACAGCAATGTTGTGCTCTCGGACTTCTTCGGCAATGCTGAGGTAGGCCCGGTCCAAGGCAGCCTTGCTCATGGAATAGCCCACCCGATTTTCGCGATAGCCCATCGAAGCGCCAGAGGTGATGCAGAAAATTGACCCGCCACCTTTTTGTTCAATCATTTGTGGCAGGACGTATTTGCAGAGCAGAATTGGGCCGCGAATGTTGACCGTTAAGCAACGATCCAGCAGTTCTTCTTCCAGGTCTACAACCGGGGATTCACAGTCGACACCGGCGTTGGAGACCACGATATCGATGCGGCCAAAGTGTTTTATGGTGCGCTCCGCCAGGTTGCGGAGGTCTTCCGACTTGGTGACATCACAGGTAATCGGTAGTGCTTCTCCGCCGGCCTCGGCAATCTGCTGGGCAGTGTCGTTGATGGTACCTGAGCCGTATTTTGCGAAATCCGAGTCCGGAGAGGTCTCGGTTTCCGTCCGAGCTGCCACCACCACCTGTGCGCCAGCGGCGGCAAAGGCCAGGGACATTGCCCGCCCGATACCTCGGCTGGCGCCAGTAACGATGGCCACCTTTCCTAGTAGTTCTCCTGTGGCAGCCATGTTTACTCCGTTGTTCCGCCCGCCAAGCTAGAGGAGTTGGGGGCGGAATTTATTAGCTTAATTTGAATTTGGGGAGGGTAATCTTTTCGTCCAGAACCTCAAATACCACTTCCACTGCCATGCCAATCTTGATGTTTTCTGGCTGTGGGTCGTCAATGACCAGGTTACTGGGCATCCGAGGGCCTTCTTCCAGTTCAATGATCACTGGAACGTAAGGAGCCTTGTCACGGAACGGGGGAGTGGGTCCACGGTGGACGATGGAGAAAGTGTAGATTGTGCCTTTGCCACTACTCTTGATCCAATCTGTGTCTCTGGAGAAACAACCAGGGCAGATGTCCCTGGGGTAGAAGTAGGAGGAGTCACAGGACTTGCAGTGACGCAGCCACAATTCTTCCTCTTTGCATTTTTCCCAATAAAAATCAGATTCCGGTTGGGGAACGGGGGCCGGAATTGGTGGCGAAGATTGCTGTTGGGTCATGTCCCACTCCTGTTAATCACGTACGTGGACGGCTCTGGATTCATGCCATGAGAAGGCCATCAAAAGAATAGGGACAAATGCCACAGGCGTCAAGAACTTTGCCACCGCGTAATAGGGCAAGTCGGGTAGTTAAGATGCTCCTGAGGATTGCACCGTCTTTTTAGAAGGCCAGGTTCCTCTTGAGTGTTGCGCCGTGAGTTGGCGTTCTTGTAACGTAGCCCCATGAATTCTCTGAGTTCACTCGATTCAATTGGGCTCGAATAATACAAAGGGTAGTTAAACAAAATGCGGATTGCGGTTATGGGAGCCGGCAGCACCGGCGGTTATTTTGGCGGTATGCTCGCCCGCGCCGGGAACGAGGTCTTCCTCATTGCCCGTGGCGCACACCTGGAAGCCATCCGGGCTAACGGTCTTAAAGTGGTTCGGGACAGTGAAGAGTTCGTGGTCCAATGCCTCGCCACCGATGACCCGGCTTCGGTGGGACTGGTGGACGTGGCCTTACTCTGCGTGAAGACCTACCAGAGCGAAGCCGCACTGCCTTCCATGCAACCAATGGTTGGCCCTCAAACCACTGTGCTGTGCTTGCAAAACGGCATCGACAGCTATATTACCGCTGCCGATGTACTAGGCTCGGGTTCCGTACTCCCAGGGGCCGCGTTCATTGAGGCCGGCCTGCTGGGGCCGGGAATCATCAAGCAGACCGGGAGCTTGGTGCGAATCATCTTGGGCGAGACCGACGGTTCAGAATCGCAACGTTGCTTGGAAATCCGCGATACTTTCATCGCGGCGGGCGTGCCTGCAGAAGTGCTGCCAGACATCACAGCAGGTCTGTGGGGGAAGTTTCTGTTCATCGCCACTATGGCCGGGGTTACTTCCTTGGCCCGAGCGACCCTGGCAGAACTGATGCCCCAGCCCCATTGGCGGAAGGTGGTCCTGGCCTGCTTGGCTGAGAACGACGCCGTGGGCCGGGCCAGCGGCGTGGCACTGCACCCAGACATGGTCGCCAACACGACCAGCTACATAGAAGAACATCTTGCAGACTTACAGGCCTCTATGCACACTGACCTGATGGCCGGACGGCCGTTGGAACTTGAGGCGTTGAACGGCGCGGTGATCCGGGCCGGAGTGGAGTCGGGAGTCGCCACGCCGATCAACGACGTGATTTACGCCATGCTGCACGGGTTAAAAGAGGGGACCAACTAATGCGGGAACACGAAGAGACTCCGGATAGCCATGACCTGGGGAAGCTGACCAAATGGCATGACGGACTCGGGTCTGCGACCGGCAGTGACTTTCCGGTGTGTGCCCTATTTCTGGCATCAGGCGATGACATTCGCGCACACAACATCTTCCGGGTTTACCGCACAGAGTTTGAAGAACTTGGTGCCGGGTTCCACGATTTGGTTATCTTCGGCCAACACGGCATGTCCAGCAC
>CAVODA010000322.1:0-2578 GCA_963694265.1 Dehalococcoidia bacterium | reverse complement strand
AACCAAATTTGTTAGCCGATGGAGCACAATTATGGACGCCGTTCATTTCATCTCAGACTGCTTGGCCCAGGTACACCTCAGGCTGGTGGCCACGTGTAACGACCTGACCCAGGACCAATTGCTCTGGCGTCCGGCGCCCACGGCCAACAATATCGGCTTTATTCTGTGGCACCTGGCCCGCCACGAAGACACCCGCATCACCGAGACTGGCAGCCTGGGCGAAGACGTTTGGGCCACGGGAAGCTGGCACGAGCAATTTGACCAGCCGGTCACCGCCCCAGACCCCGGCGATCGCATGGGCTTACGGCAACTGGCTATACCGTCTTTAGAGATCCTGGTGGGCTACGCCGATGCGGTGCACCAGCGGTCGGCCAGCTACGTCTCCGGGCTGTCAGATGCTGACCTGGACCAACCACCGGACCTGTCTCGCCCGGAACACACCCGCGCGGGGTCACTCAGACACCTGATTACCCACAAGAACAACCACCACGGGCAAATAGACTACCTGCGCGGCCTTCAGGAAGAGGCTTGGGACCTGCCACGGGGCACGGGCGTGGTACTGCCCTAAAACCAGCACACACGAAAATTTTACGGAGTCAAATATGGCCACCAAATCAGCCATCGGACAGTCCATCACCAGGGGAGAGGGGCCGGACAAGGTCACCGGAAAATCTGTTTTCACCGCTGATGTGTCGCTGCCCGGAATGCTCTGGGGCAAGATACTCCGCAGTCCATATCCCTACGCCCGCATCGTCAGCATAGACAAATCCAAGGCTGAAGCCCTGCCTGGCGTCCATGCGGTGGTCACCGGCCAAGACATCCCCGAGACCAAGATTGGTCGCCGGATGTTGGACATGCCGATACTGGCCCAGGGCATTGTCAGGTTCGTTGGCGAAAAAGTGGCCGCTGTCGCCGCCGAGAGCCGGGACATCTGCGACGAAGCCCTGCTACTGATTGAAGTAGAATACGAAGAACTGGACGCGGTCTTTGACGCCGAAGAGGCAATGGACCCGTCGGCTCCAAATCTCCATCCTGAGATGGAGTCCTACAAAGGTCTGCCCCAACCACCCTCCGGGATTAGAAACACGTTTGCCCATATGACCTGGGAGAAGGGCGATATTGAGCAGGGCTTCAAAGACTCAGACCTGATCTTTGAGCACAGTTTCAACGCCCAGTTGATGCACCAGGCCTACATCGAACCACATGCTTGCTTGGTCGATGCGAGTCCTTCCGCGGACGGACAGGGAGATGAACAGGGGCAGGTGAACGTCTGGGCCAATAACAAAGACCCCTACATGCTGCGGGACCAAGTCTCCCTTGCCTGGGGAGTTCCAACTGAAAACATCGTGCTCCACCCCACCGCCATCGGCGGCGACTTTGGCGGCAAGGGCTCGTTCATGGATGTGCCGCTGTGCTACTACCTGTCCAAGCACTCGGGCCGCCCCGTAAAGATCGTAATGGACTACATCCAGGAGTTGATGGCCGGCAATCCGCGCCACCCAGCGGTGATGACCATCAAGACCGGGGTGATGAAAGACGGGACGATTATCGCTCGTCAGGCCAGGGCGGTGTTCGACAGCGGGGCCTACGGGGCCTTCAAGCCCAGGGCTTACCTGGGCGGCGCCGACCATCTATGCGGCGTGTACAAGATGCCCCACGCCAAGATCGACAGCTATACCGTCTACACCAACAACGTCCCCCGTGGCCACATGCGCAGTCCGGCCAAGCCCCAGGTGGTGTTTGCCGTCGAGTCGCACATGGACATGATCGCCCAGGAACTTGGCATGGACGCCTATGAGTTTAGGCTGAAGAACGTAATGCGCGAGGGCGACGCCTCACCCATCGGCCACCACTGGGCCCAGATAAAGGCGTCCGAGACGCTGGAGGCGGCAGCCAAGGCGGCCAACGTTGGTCAACCTCGACCAGCCAACACCGGAATCGGTATGGCCATGACTGACTTGGTGCAGGGCACGGGCCAGTTCGCAGCCAAGATCAGCCTCTCCGAGGAAGGCAACCCCGAGCTGCACATGGCCTTCTGGGACACCGGCACTGGCTCCCACACCGTCCTACGCCAAATGGTAGCCGAGGAACTGACCCTCGACACGTCAGATGTGCAGATCGTCTTGGAGACCACGGCAAACATGCCATTTAGCGCTGGTTCGGGTGGCAGTCGAGTCACGCTCTCAGCTGGGAAGGCGGTGGTTGCTGCGGCCGTGAACTTGCGGGAGAAGCTGGTGGAAGCAGCCTCTCCGTTGTTGGACGCGCCAGAGGACCAGGTCTCGCTGCAGAACGGGCTGTTAGTTGCAGCCGGACGTAGTGTGACCATCGCGGAAGTCGTCGCCGCCACCGGCACTGAAACGCTAACCGGGGAGGCCCACCAAACGCCCGACGCCCCAGACCTAACCTCTTTCTGCACCCAGATCGCCGAGGTCCATGTTGACCCGGAGACCGGCGAAATCACGGTCAATAAGATCATCTCCGCCCACGACATTGGCACCATCCTGAATCCGCTAAACCACCAAGGACAAGTGGAGGGCGGCCTGATTCAGGGCCTGGGTTACGCCCTGATGGAGGAGTT
>CAVODA010000321.1:0-2579 GCA_963694265.1 Dehalococcoidia bacterium | reverse complement strand
TTTGGTCAGCTTATGTCTGGATATATCTCTGGTTCAATTCCCAAAGCCGATTCCCGGACCTCTGCGGTTAGGAACAGAGACCCAACCGCCAGTACTAAGTCTTTTCGCCCCGCCGAGTCCAGGGCCATCTGGAGGGCTTCGGCGGGCGTTTCTGCCGTGTTCACTGGTCCATCAAACAGCGCGGCTACTTCATCCGGAGTCAATGAACGCGGGTGCCGAGAGGCGGTGGCGAAGACCAGATCTGCTTTCTCATTCAAAGCTCGGGCCATACCTTCCACATTCTTGTCTCGGGAAAACCCGGCCACCAAGATCAGCTTTTCGTAATTGAGGTACTTGGGCAGAGATTTCAATAGGCTCTCAACAGAGTATACGTTGTGGGCACCGTCAGCCACCAAGAGTGGGGAACGCGATAATACCTCCATCCGGCAGGGCCAGCTAACCCGCTCAAAGCCTACTTCCATCGCTTTGGAATTCACAGAAATACCTTGGCTGGCCAGGGCTTCCAGTGCCGCCACCGCAGATGCGGCATTCTCCAATTGGTGGTCACCCAGTAGCGGCATTTGCAGGTCATATTCGCCGTTACGGCCCCTGATGGTGAACCGTTGGCCGTCGGTTCCGCTATGGCCTTCTTCCCAGGTCACGTCCCGGCCCACCAAGATGGGAGCGGCCTCTTTTTCCTGGCAGGCAGCCAAGATGGGAGCAAGGGCTTCTGACGTCTGCGGGGCGATGATCACTGTTGAGCCCGGTTTGATGATTCCTGCTTTGTCGGCCGCTATCTCGCCAATGGAATCCCCCAGAATTGCCATATGGTCCAAACTGATCGACGTGATGACGCAAACTCCGGCGTCCAACACGTTGGTGGCATCCAATTTGCCGCCCAAACCAACCTCGATAACCTGCACGTCAGTTCGGTCTTCGGCAAAGCACTGAAAGGCCATGCCCGTCAGATACTCAAATAGCGTTAATGGCCCAACGTCTGAATCAGCCTTGAGTTCTTCATGAATGGGCCAAAGTCCTTCTACCAAAGCCGCGAACTTATCTTGGCTTATAGGTTCTGAGTCGCGTCTGATCCTCTCCCTAAAAGTGTGGAGATGTGGTGAAGAGTAGAACCCAGTGCTGAGACCGGCAGCGCGTAGGGCTGCATCACACAGAGCCGCCGTGCTGCCTTTGCCCTTGGTACCGGCTATGTGCACTGCCGGAACCTGGTGTTGCGGACTGCCCAACCTATCCAACAACGCCTCCATCCGACCAAGGTCATAGATGGCTTTTTGACGCGGTCCGGTGACCGTGTTTCTTTCGTGATCAACCAGATTTATCAGGCGGGAGATTGACTGAGAATAGTCCACGTGGCTCCTAAGAACGGGGCGATAAAGAAGGTTCGATTGGTAGGTTAGTTAGCAGCTGCGAAGGGGTCTAAAAATGCTTAGTGGTCACGGATGCGACTTGGCATCCCACCCAGAAGCATCTGGATGCCGTCTGCTACTCCCACTGAATTTACGAAGTCAATGTTACCTTCCAGAGATTGAGGGGTAAACCCAAATACCCGCTCCACCTCGCCCATCTCCGCAACGCTACGGATGCCCAACATCCTGATCTGCTCAGTGGTTATGGGCGGTCGGGGCATGATCCCCTGGCTGACGGCCGCAACGGCACGCATGAGCCAAACCGGCAGATGAAACCGCAGCCGCCGTTTGCCCATGGCTTTGGCCACTTCAGTCACTAGTTCGTTGTAGTTCAGGCGTTCGCTGCCGCCCAGGTCGATGGTCCTGCCTCTAAGGTCTTCGCGACCCAGGGTGATGGCTATGCAGCGAGCCAGGTCGTCGGCGGCCAGTGGTTGCAATCGGCTCTTTCCCGAACCAATCACAGGGACTATGGGAAACAACCGAACCATCCCGGCCAAGGCATTTATGAATTCGTCGCCTTCGCCAAATAACATGGAGGGTCGGAATATGGTGAAGTGCATTCCGCTTTTAATGACTTCCTGCTCTCCCAACCACTTGGTATATAGGTAGGGGTAGGTCTGGTCGTTGGCGGAGCCAATGACACTGACGTGCAGGAAATGGTTGGCTCCAGCCTGCTTGGCGGCCGCCAGCACGTTGGCTGTGCCTTCTCGGTGGACGGTGTCGAACGAATTTCGCCGGGTCGGTCGAATCACCCCTACCAGGTGAATCACTGATTCGGCATCATAGAACGCGCTCTTTAGAGCGGTTGGGTCTCCGATGCTGCCATATTGGACTTCAATGTCCCGATGGGGGAACATCCGCTCTCGCCCAGGGGTATGGACCAGGCAACGGACCTCATGACCGCGCTTCAGAAGCTCGCGCACCACTCTCCGGCCAAGAAAACCTGTGGCGCCTGTGACCAAAACTACCAAATCATATTACTCCGGGAGTTTGTTTGCCCTTCATGAATCGAAATTAAGTCCTGATTTAACGGTGGCAAATCACTCAGGCCCATGTCAAGTGAATGCCGTTCAATGTCTGACGGTCAAATTCTAGTAGAAGCCGTCCCATATAAAAGGAACTGGGCCAATCTACTGCGTTAGAATAACCGCAACTCCGGGGACGTAACCAAGTACG
>CAVODA010000320.1:0-2579 GCA_963694265.1 Dehalococcoidia bacterium | reverse complement strand
ATGCTGGACGGCGGAGTCTTCAAGGGCGTCGACGCTGTATTGTCGTCACACCCATCATCCAACCGGACGGTCATTCCCACGGATATCCCTTTGGGAGAAAGCTGGAGCCTGGCCATGGTGGGTTACCGGTACATCTTCCATGGTAAGGCCGCCCACGCTGCGGCGGTCCCCCACGAAGGCATCAACGCGCTAAACGGCGTGATTCATCTATTCTCGGGAATAGACTCACTGCGCCAGCATCTCCGGGAAGACACGCGAATCCACGGCGTGATAACCGACGGCGGACGCGCGCCCAACGTGGTGCCGGAGTACGCTGCCGCCAACTTTATGCTCCGCTGCCGCGACCGGGATTATCTAAGCGATGTGATCGTTGGTCGAGTGCTGGCAGCGGCGGAAGGCGCGGCAGCCATGACCGGTTGTCGGCTAGAAGTCCAGGAGTATTACCCGTTCTACGAGAACGTGCGGCCAAACGCGGTGATTGCTGATCTGCTGTTGAACAATGCCGGCATGTCTGGCTTGAAGCTGGACGAGCCATTTCCGGGTCGCCAGGGTAGTGCGGCCTCCACTGATTTTGGCAACGTGAGCCAAGCCCTGCCTTCCTATGAACTGCGGTATGCGGTGAGCGAGACGCCGGTCGCGTCCCATTCTCGGGAAATGACTGAGACGGCAACCACGGCTTACGCCCTAGACGCAGCGATCAATGTGGCGAAGACCATGACTCTGACCGCCTGTGACCTTCTGCTTGACCCTAGTCTGCTGGCCGCAGCCAAGGCTGACTTTGAAAAACGCAGCCAAGCCTAGTCCAGGCATACCGCGGAGACTATTTTATTAACTTAGGTGAGTGACTTTGGAGTACCGCAAGCTTGGAAAACTGGACGTCTCGGTGATTGGCCTGGGAACACTACGGGCATTTGACGTTACTGACGAAGCCGACCTGGCGCAGCGTCGTGAGATTATCGACAACCTGCTATCCAATGGCATTAACTTCATCGACTCTGCGGCCATGTACGGCGCGTCTGAGAAAGCTGTTGGAGTCACGATTGAGGGCAAGCGCGACCAGTTTTTTCTGGCGACTAAAGTGCGAATCGAAGGCAAAGAGGCCGGTGAACAGCAGATTGCCCAGTCATTTGAGAACTTCGGAGTCGACTACATAGACCTGTTCCAAGTGCACAACCTGATTGACACCCAGACCCACCTGTCGACATTGGAACGACTGAAAGAAGAGGGCAAGATTGGCATGATTGGGGTCACCGCTATGGTGGATGAAGCATATCCGGAGATCATGGATATCATGCGCAGTGGCCGAATAGACACGGTGCAGATTCCCTACAACGTGGTTCAGCGAACAGTCGAGGAAGGAATACTGCCGCTGGCAGAAGAACTAGGCATTGGCATTATGGTGATGGAGCCGCTTAAGAAAGGCCGCTACGTCAAAGAACTGAAGGGTGAACCGGACCTCACACCACTGAAAGAGTTTGGCGTTGAGACCTGGGCCCAAGCGCTGCTGTCTTGGGTGGTATCAGACCCCAGAGTTAGCATCACGATTCCGGCCACTTCACGCCCGGAACGCATCAACGAAAACGCCGTGTCAGGCAACTTGGGTATCATGCCCCAGGAATTGCGCGACTACGTCCGAGAAGAAACCGTCCGCCTACTCTAACCTCAACCATCACGACCAATAATCCCATCCGCCTCGCATGGGGAGGGCTAGAGTGGGGGCTATCTCGCCTCAACCAGGACAGTTGAACAGACCTACGATGAACCGCCTGAGTATCGGATCGCTCATTTGAAACTGAACTGTTGAGTGGATTCCCGCGTTCGCGGGAATGACGGATGGAGAGATCGGTAGCACGGTGCTCCAAAATCGCTCGTCATTGGCCTGTCGAAAGGCCGCAGAAGTCTAGCTGCTTTCGGAGACTATTACGCCAACTGACCTATGTACTCCTGGAACTTGGCAATGGCCAGCTCTTCAGGGCGGCCAATGTAAAACCGGAGGCCTTGCGAGTACACGTGTATCTCTTGGGGGTGGATTGGCAGTGGAATGGCGGGTCCTTTCACGCGGTAAAGCCCGTCAGCCCAGTCTTGTAAGCTTGTGTAGAGAGAATCTTCAAGCACCAAGGCTTCCTGCCGATCAACGTCGTTTCTGACGACCCACCTCGCGAAGACGAAGGGCAATTTAGTCCACTGCGCCCATTCTTCGCCCAGGTCATAGATATGAGGGTGTTCCCGCAGGCCGCGGCGGTGTCGCAATCCCAGGTTGCCCACTAATAGACGTGCGTCATGGTCTTCATCTTCGGCAACGTAGGCCGTTGGTTTGACCCCGTGTTTCACTTCCAGAAGCACCTGAAGCAGCTTGACCGACGTGGGATCTTCCGAAGGTACTGCCACAGTTTTGCCAGCCAGGTCTTCTATGGGTAGCTTGGAGTGGAGTTTGACGCTGCCCGCCTGAGCAACGGTGGCCAGGCAAAACCCGCCCAGCACCCGCATGCTGTCGTGCAGGTCAAACGTGTCTACCAGAGGGACCAGGCCGCCCTGTATCTGGTTTTCCGCGATTGCCGGCGTCAACTTGTTGGGTGGCA
>CAVODA010000319.1:0-2595 GCA_963694265.1 Dehalococcoidia bacterium | reverse complement strand
CACCGCCGTTGTTGGCCACCCCAATTCCCAGCTCGGTAGCCAGTTTCAAATTGACCTTGTCGTAACCAGCGCTGAGGCATTGCACCAACTTGCACTGTTTGGCCGCTCGCAAAATATCATCGGAAATGTGCGCTGGCCAGATAATCATGAAGTCGGCGTCAGAAACCAATTCCATTAATTCGCCCTCATCAGCGCTCAAAGAGTCGGAGATTACGTCCATCCCCGGCAGCGCTTGGCCAGCCACCATTTGCCTAAGTTCTTCATCCAAGTTTGTGATACACACGACTTTAGGGTTAGCCAACTGGTTCACCTCTGATACTCACAAAGTTTCCTGCATCCAGTATACCGACATTAAATAACCCGGGAAAAACCCAGGAAAAACCCGACTTGTAGTCCGCGTCTGCCCTGGTATTCGGTTTGGATTTCGCCGACAATACGCAGACTCTGATTACTCAGAATTTTCGCCGCTCCCGTCGTCATACTCGGCGGACTTAACGCGGTTTTCATATAGGTGGACCATGCCCAACAGACTAAGTGCCGAGACCAGCCCCTATCTACTACAACACGCCAATAACCCCGTGGACTGGTATCCCTGGGGTGACGAAGCCCTGAAACGGGCTAAAGACGAAGACAAGCCCATTCTCCTTAGCATTGGCTATTCTGCCTGCCACTGGTGCCATGTGATGGAGCGGGAGTCGTTTGAGAATGAGGACATTGCCCAGTTGATGAATGAGCACTTTGTCAGCATCAAGGTAGACCGCGAGGAACGGCCCGACCTGGACGCCGTCTACATGGAAGCGGTGCAGATGCTCACCGGCAGCGGTGGTTGGCCCATGACTGTGTTTCTCACCCCGGACGGCAGTCCATTCTATGGCGGCACCTACTTTCCTCCAGTGGACCGACACAACATGCCCGGCTTCCCGAGGCTGCTGGAGTCTGTGGCGAATTCCTATCACAACAGCCGGGAAGAGATTGACCGGGTGACCAATCAGATCACCTCCCAGATGGGGCGCACTGGCCAGATGCCCAAGAGCGATTCCCCAGTAACTGTGGACACCTTTCACGAGGCCTATACCACTCTGGCCACCAACTTTGACTATCAGAATGGCGGCACCGGCACCGCGCCCAAGTTCCCCCAGGCCATGAACTTAGAGGTGCTGCTGCGCTACTACCGCCACGGCTACAACGACCGGGCCTTGGAGATGGTGAACCTGACCCTGGAAAAAATGGCCCGGGGCGGCATCTACGACCAGATTGCCGGAGGGTTTGCCCGTTACTCCACCGACGCATTCTGGCTTGTGCCCCACTTCGAGAAGATGCTGTACGACAACGCCCTGCTGGCCAGGCTCTACCTACACGCCCATCAGGCCACCGGACGCGGCATGTATCGCCGCATCACCGAGGAAACCCTCGATTACATCCTTCGGGAGATGACTGGACCGGAAGGCGGGTTCTATTCGGCTACCGACGCCGACAGCGAAGGCGAAGAGGGCAAGTTTTTCGTTTGGACTCCGGACGAGATTCAAGCTGTACTTGGCGATGAAGCCGGTATATTCAGCGGGTTCTTCGGCGTTACAGAGAAGGGTAATTTTGAAGGCAGCAACATCCTCAACATCAACCAGAAGGCGTCGGAATACGCCGAGACGCAAGGCATCGCTCTAGACCGGTTAGTGGACGTTGTCCAACGGGGCAAACAGGCGCTGGTCAACGAGCGAGAGAAGCGCATTCACCCGCTGCTGGACGACAAAGTATTAGCGTCTTGGAACGGCATGATGCTCCGGAGCTTTGCCGAAGCTGGTGCTGCACTGGACCGTCCGGACTATATGGACGCGGCCATCAAGAACGCCAATTTCTTATTGGAGACCATGCGCCCTGGCGGCAAACTGCTCCGAACTTTCCGGGCGGGTCAGGCCAAATTGCCTGGCTATCTGGAAGACTATTCGTTTGTCGCCGACGGCCTGCTAGCCCTCTACGAGTCTACGTTTGACCAACGTTGGCTCACTGAAGCCACCAACCTGGCCGACCGCATGATAGAACTGTTCTGGGACGACGAAGTCGGCGGTTTTTACGACACCAGCGCCGAGCATGACCAACTGGTGGTGCGGCCCAGAGATGTGCTGGACAATGCCCAGCCCTGCGGCGGCTCGGTGGCCACGGACGTTCTGCTAAAGCTGGCAGTAATCACCGACAACGAAGACTACCGGTTGAAGGCGGTCACTCCGCTGATGACACTGAAAGACCTGATGGGTCGCGCCCCCGCCGGCACCGGACACTGGATCGCCGCCCTGGACTTCTATGTATCGTCGCCCAAAGAAGTGGTCATAATTGGCCCCCGCAACGATTCGGCTACCGAGGCGCTGCTCCAGACCGTCTACGGTGGGTTTCATCCCAACAAAGTCCTGGTGGGCGCCGATGACGCTGGCGATTATGGTCTACCGCTATTGGAGAGCCGCGGCATGGTCGACGGCAAACCCACGGCCTACGTGTGCCAGAACTACGCCTGCCAACTCCCGGTGACCACACCCGAAGATTTGGCAGCGCAGCTGGAGGGGTAGAAAACCGCTCATTCAGGTGTAATCGAGGCATTGGATACAT
>CAVODA010000318.1:0-2607 GCA_963694265.1 Dehalococcoidia bacterium | reverse complement strand
CGTGGTTAGGCGGGGCGGACAGACAAGGCTGGACGGTCTTTCGTTAAGCTGAAGCCAGCCCAATAAAATTCTTGTAAAAACGCAACCCAGCCGGGCCACTTTTCTCTGGGTGGAACTGGGTAGCCACCAGATTGTCCTTGGCGTAGATGCTGCAGAAAGGGATTCCATACTCGGTGATGCCACTGACGCCGGTGGGGTCTTCCGGGGCGGCGTAATAGCTGTGCACAAAGTAGAAATAGCTGTCTTGGTTGATGCCCGCCAACACTGGGTGTTGGTTGTTGAACCGAACACTGTTCCAGCCCATGTGGGGAACTTTTTGTCCGGCTGGCAGATGTTTGGCATTGCCTTGAACCACGCCCAGACAGGGTTCATCACCCTCTTCAGTGCGGTCCATCAGCAATTGCAACCCCAGACAAACGCCCAGAAACGGTCGGCCCGAGGCAATAAAATCACGAATCGGTCCCACCAGGTTTCTTTGGTTCAGTGCGTCCATGGCGGCGGGACCGGAACCAACACCGGGCAGGACCATGGCGTCGGCGTCATCGAATTCAGACGCGTCGCCGGTGACTAAAGGAGCCACTCCCTGGGATTCCAACGCCCGCGAAACGCTGCGCAGGTTCCCAGACTCGTAATCAATTACCACCAGTTTCATACTGCTGTGTTCTCTTACTTGAACGCGGTTAAGTTGACCGTTTTATGGGAATGTCGCTTAAACGTGGCTTAGGTAGCCCGTTCTATGGGAATGTCACGGTCTTCGTACCGGGCCAAAACAAACAACAGGTCACCCAGCCGGTTGAGATAGCTCATGATTAGACCGTTAGTCAGGGCGTCGGCCTCGGCCATAGCGACCACACGGCGCTCAGACGTCCGGATCACGCAACGAGCCAGGTCAATGGCCGCTGACGCCTGGGAACCGCCAGGCAGGATAAACACCTTGGGCATTTCAAACTCCTCTTCCAAGGAGTCGATGGTCTCTTCCAAAGACGTGACCATCTCTGCTGTGACCGGCTTGAAATGCTGTTGGAACAGCTCATATTTACCGGGGTCAGTGGCCAATTCAGCGGCAATGGTGAACAACTCCCGCTGCAATTGCCGCAAAATGTCGTTCACCTTAGGGTTGCTGGTCATAGCCCTGGCCAGCCCCATGACAGAGACGGCCTCATCGGTGATTCCGTAAGCCTCTGTGTTCAGTCCGTTTTTGGAAACTCGCCCGCCGTACAGCAGGCTGGTCTCTCCGGCGTCGCCGAATTTTGTGTAAACCTTTTTCCTGTATTCATCAGATGTATTCGATGTAGAAGAAGACACGCGCAGCACCTTCGAAGTAACAATTTTGATGTCTGCCAACGTCAGGTTTCAGGCGTGAGATGACCCAAAATGACAGTCTGTTGGCATGTCAGATTGTAGCATAGGGGGTCGGTGGGGGATATACGGAGACGCAAGTATTTGACGGGAGGAGGTTTATTTGGTTTTGGTTATGGAACCAACCGACTCTACCTCAGCTTGCGCGAATAAAACACTGAAGCCGCCGGTGGCAAACTCTGAGAGGTTGGTGGCCATGGCCTGGCCGGCGTCTGAGTTGAGGCCTTCTTGCATGGCATCATCGGAGCCGAACCGCAGTTCCACAATCAGGTAATAAGGAAAATCGCCGTGGGCGGATCCGGCAATTTGGTTCAGTGTGATTTGTTCGACCTTGGGCACAGAATGAAGCAATCCCCGAAAATTTGACTCAAAGTGACGGTCAAAAACTTCGGTATCTAACGGATTGCCGAACAAGATCAAGACGTTTTGCAAATGATTCCTTTTTTCTGAGAAGAACCAACAGCCCTAGCCAGTCTGGGATATTCACCGGACTGGCCGAGGCTGTGACAAGGCTTAGGCCATGGACACCTTGCTTGTGATGTTGTTTAAATGGGCGACCATTCCGTGAACCGGAGAGTAATCAATCAAGCGTTGAATGGTGTTCAACTGTTCCTGACTCAGGCCCCCTTGGACTTTCACTTCGCAGGAGATATTGGAGATGCAGGCGCCGTGCTGATCGGGCCCTTTGACCTCGAATAGCACGCTGGGGTCGATGTCCGCATGGACAATGATCTCCATGCCCTCCAGGTCTATCCCGTGGCGCGGCGCGTTCAGGGCAATGCTGCTGGTCAGACAGGCACACATGGCTCCCAGCACCATCTCAACCGGCTCAACCTGGTCTGTGGAGCCGACGAAACCGATGGCTTCTTCAACTTCCCGCCACGCGCCGTAGGAGAACGTGTAGCGTCGAGTGCCGCGGTCAATCTTTTGCCCGCCCAGTTCATCTGGGCCGATGTGGGTGGTATTCCGGCCAGAATGTCCTTCCCAGGTCGATTTGGATTCCAGACCCAGGGTCACCGGGGTTTCTTTCAGTGAAGCCTGGAAAGCTTCCAGTTTTTCCAAAACCATGCCTTTAACAATCGCCATGTTGTTCCTCCTCGAATCATTACATTACTTAATCGGTTCCAGATACTACTGAGATGCGGGTGAAGTAAAAATGATTCACCAAAACCCTAGGCGAGACTTAGATAGCCTGTATACTATCGTCCAGCTTAGGGCGACCACTCTAATTGAGGTGCGATGTTATGC
>CAVODA010000317.1:0-2622 GCA_963694265.1 Dehalococcoidia bacterium | reverse complement strand
TTTTGTCGTAACGTACTCGTTGAGTTTTGTTGGTTAAAAGACCGCCAGCGGGTTGGTGGGGGAGCCGGTGGCGTTCTTGAACCGCAGTGGGGCCACGATGAACATGAACTCGTAGCGGTTTAGACGCTCACAGACGGCGGCCAGGTCCTCGCAGTTGGCGGCGTCGATGAGCCACAGTCCCATTCCCACAATGCCAACACGGTGTATCGGCAGACCAATGGTGGGGTAACCACTGGGGTCGGCGTCTTGGGAGGCGTCACCGGCGATGAGGGAGATGCCGCGCTCTTTGAGCCAAGGTAGGGTTTCCGCATGCAGTCCGGGGCGACCCGACTCGGGCGCTCCCTTTTCCAGGCGACGCTTGTACCAGCCCAGCCGCAGCATCAGGGCGTCACCTTCTCCAAGACGGACACCTTGCGCCTTCTCGGCGGCCTCCAAGTCCTCGACAAACACGCCTTCGCCAGATTCTAGCCAATCAACGCCGCGCACCTTGGCAATGTCTAGCATGACGCCGCGAGTGATGATGCCGTTCTTGGCAACGTCGATGTTCAGCACGTTAGCCTTGGTTTCACTGTTGACCTCAGCAGGATCAAAGCCGTTGTAGAGCTTGCCGTTCCAGGTCTGATGACACAGTGCGTCCAAGTGGGAGATGGTCAGCCCGTGGTAGGAGAAGCCCAAGAAATCAGAAGTTCCACCACCGCCCTCCGCCGGGACTGTGTCTCCGGCGCGGATCATGTAGTGGAGCGGTGGAATAGTTGTGACATCGGAGGCCAACTCCGGCACGATCAGCCTGGAGCAGCTAACGCTGATGCCCTCTTTGACCAAGGCAGCAGCCTCGGCTCGTTTGGCATCGGTGATCAGGTTTAGGGTGCCCATCTGGTCGTCTTTGCCCCAGCGGCCCCAGTTGCTGAGTGAGTCCATCCAACCGATGACTTGTTCCTCTGTTGGTATCTGTGTGGCCATGGTTCTCTCCTAGAATTTGTTGGTTGTGGCGGGTTCGAAATTAGGGACTGATAAAATGCGCCCCATCTCCGACTTTGTTGAGAGTCTCGACAGAGTCGGACCTAGCCTTCTCCCGAAGGGAGAGGGGATTTTGGTGTTCAGCGTGAAATTATTCTGTGACCAGCCCGGTTACCGTGCCGTCAACGTAGAGAATCTCCACGGTGCGGGATACGGCCTCTTCCAGTTGGGCATGACCTGCCTGGTCCAGGTGTTGTCCCAGCCCGTCTACAATGTCGGCCACTGATTTCTGTCCGTCTATTTCATTGATGACTGCGGCCACCAGGGGGCTGCATGGCGTGCCTTCCGGCTGTGAAACCGTGTTCAGTACCTGACCGGGCACGAATTCGCCTTCGGCTAGCACGGGCTTACGCTGTACTGCTACGCCATCGGCAAGTCTGGGAACTGCGTTCAGTATTTGGTTGCGCTGGGTGTCTGCGGCCAGAGCGGCCAGCCATTTGGTGCGGGACAATCGCTCGGATTCCACGGCGCGGACGCTCTCAATGAATGCTTCCGGGGCTTGTCCTCGGTCCAACACAACCCGTTCGTAGCCGCGGGGCGGTTGCCCGGCCACTGCCTGGATGAAGCTGTGGCGCGGGGAATATTCGTCTGTGTTGGTGATGCGCCGTGCCTCCCAAAAATACGACTCCTCGCTGAGGTTGCTGGAATAAAACAGCCGGGCCATCTCACGGAACTGGTTGTACTCCTTCAGGTATAGCTCCTGGTAGACCTCACCGGCTTCTTCAGCCATGGTTGGGTCTTTCAGCGCAGTGGTCACGTAGGCGGCGGCCAGAACGCCAGACATCAGCGCAAGATGGACTCCCGAAGAAAACAGCGGATCAACGAAACAGGCAGCATCCCCGGCAATGATGTAGCCAGGCCCAAACAGCTTTTCAGCGGTGTATGACCAGTCCATCACCACAGTAGGTTCAGAGTCCATCTGAGCATCTGCCAACATGGCTTTAGTGTGATTGCTCTGGGCCAGTTGGGCCTCTAAGAACGCTTTGGCACCGTTCTGTTGGATGCCTTCTTGTCCGATCTTCGAATCTACTACCACTCCCACACTGGTGCGGCCGGTGTGCAGTGGAATGCTCCAGAGCCAGCCGTAGCGATAGGACTCGATAAAGATGTTGTTCTGGTCTGGCTCCGGCAGGGGTTTGACCCCGGTGAAATACGCGTAAACTGCCAGGTTCTGGAAGAACGGGTCCCATTTTTTAGTGTCCAGGTGTCGGGATAGCAGCGTGGACTGGCCACTGGCATCGACTACAAAGCGGCACTGGGCCTCACCTGGGACTCCGTTGCTGTTGGTGAACTCCACACCGATGGCATCATCGCCGTCAAAGATGACTTCAGTTACCTGATGCCCCTCCAACACCGTGACGCCTTGCTCTTTGGCGTTGTCCAGCAGAATCTTGTCGAACTCAGGACGCCAGACCTGGTAGGAGTGGGGGTATCTTTGGCTGGTCTCTTTGAAGTACCAACTCCACGGAGCGTCGCCGCTGCCCCAGACCATGGTTGCGCCGTATTTGGGTAGGAACCCGGCTTTCTCCACGGCAGGCAGAGCCCCCAATTCCTCCAGCACCGGTATGGACGCCGGCAGCAGGGATTCTCCCACGTGATCCCTGG
>CAVODA010000316.1:0-2624 GCA_963694265.1 Dehalococcoidia bacterium | reverse complement strand
AGATCAGTTTCAACCGCAGGACTTCGGAGGCGGTCTTCTATAGAGATGGCTATCTCCGGATGTTGGGTAAGGAATTCCTTGGAGTTTTCCCGACCCTGGCCCAACTTGGTTTCACCGTAAGAGTAGAAGGCACCGGACTTCTTGACGATGCCCTGTTCCACTCCTATCTCTAGGATGTCGCCCATCTTGCTGATACCAAGGTTGAACATGATGTCGAACTCGGCAACTCGGAAGGGCGCGGCGACTTTGTTCTTTACGATGCGAGCCCGAACACGGTTGCCCATGACTTCAGCGCCCTGTTTGATGGATTCCACACGGCGCAAATCAATGCGCACAGAGCTGTAGAACTTAAGGGCTCGTCCGCCGGGAGTTACTTCAGGGCTGCCGTAGGTGACCCCGATCTTTTCCCGAATCTGATTGATGAAGATGACGGCAGTCTTGGATCGATGGATGCTGCTGGTTAACTTACGTAGAGCCTGGGACATGAGCCGGGCCTGCAAGCCAACGTGGGTGTCGCCCATATCGCCTTCAATCTCTGCCTGGGGTACCAGGGCGGCTACGCTGTCCACCACCACGGCGTCAACGGCTCCACTGCGTACCAATTGCTCAGTGATATCCAGTGCTTGTTCAGCGCTGTCTGGCTGGGCTATCAGTAGGTCGTCTATCACCAGGCCGCAGTTGGCGGCGTAGGTGGGATCAAGGGCATGCTCTACGTCGATGTAGGCTGCGATTCCGCCCAGTTTCTGGGTTTCAGCCATGATGTGGATGGCCAGAGTCGACTTACCTGCGGACTCTGCGCCGAAGACCTCGGAAACCCGGCCTCGTGGGATGCCGCCGATGCCCAAGGCAATGTCCAAGGCCAAGGAACCTGTGGGGATGCACTCGGTGCTTAGAGAGTCGCTGATCTCGCCAAGACGCATGACTGCGCCTCTGCCGTAATCTTTTTCAATTCGGCCCAGAGCCGTCTCTAGGGCTTCAGCCTTATTCTTATCTTGCTTCTCGATTACTTCCAGTTTTTCTCGACTCTTCATCCTCACCCATCCTTAAGTCCAACTCCGCATGCCAACGGCTTTTAACTAGGCTGCGTTCGTCGGTTTATTTCACGTTAATCTGGTCTGCGGCGCATGCTAGCACCGGGTCCCACCACCCAACAAGAAGGAAATGTCAGTACATTTGTTCGGAAAACACTTTGGGTCAACTGACCCAGGTTAAAAGTCTCAAGTACCGCCCTTGAAACCAATGGTCACTTCTCCGTTTTCGACTATGACCGGTGTAATTCGTTCGCCGTCTGTCAGGGCTAGCAGGGCGGGAATTTGGTCGGGCTGTTTTGCTAGGTCAATTTCTGTGTACTCAATCTTCCGCATGCGGTAGTCCATCTTCGCACCGGATGAATATGCGCAATCGGGGTGGGTATAGATAATAGTTTCTACTTGGGCCACGTTTGACTCCTGAATCATGCCTGAGTTATCCGGCTAAGCGGGAAATACCCGACATAACCTGTTGCAACGGTAATTGTACGGCTGGGCTGTCGATTCTTCAACGAGTCAGGCCCTTTTGCATTGGGAATTTTTACCACAATAGCCGAGATGGTATGCTGTAGTGTACGGAAGTTAATCTACACCAACGGCCCGATCCACCCCGAACACCCCAACACAGGAAGGTTTTTACCTTGACGGAACACGCCCCAAAAAACCCGCTACCGGAGAGCCTGGCCGCCCTTGCTAACCTGCTTGAGCAACACGCATCTGGCACTGGCCAAATCACTCCTCGGGCACGGGGATTACGCCTGACTCCGGAGATTAGGTCTATCTTGGAGACGGGAGTGACTGAAGCAGAGAACGTTGGTAGAGAAGCTGTTTTAACCGAAGAATTGCTGATATTTGGCAACGGTTGTTACGCCGTGGGCCGGCATGAAGAAGCATCAGAATCGTATCTGACCATCTTGAATGATCAACCTTCCAACGTGGAGGCCCGTTTCAACCTGGGCTTGACCTACCTGCGTTTGCGAAGCCCGCAGGACGCGGTGCGTGAGTTCACCAACCTGCTGGTGCAACAACCCTTGTTGGCAGAGGCTTTCTACCAGCGAGGCAACGGAAATGACGACCTAGGCGAGACAGACCAGGCATTGGCTGACTACAGCCGGGCGATAGAGCTGGCCCCGGATTACGTTCATGCCATGTATAACCGGGGCATCCTGCTGGCTCAGGCAGCCCGTCATCAGGAGGCGGTGGCGCAGTTCGACAAGGTTATCGCCATCCAACCTGACATATCCAACTGCTATTTGAACCGGGGCGCGTCGCTGGACGAACTTGGTCTGCACGCGGAAGCCGTCAGTGCCTACACTCGGGCTACCGAGCTGAATCCGGATAACTCCTTTGCGTTCTTCAATCGGGCCAGGACCAACTATTATTTGGGCAACCTACATGATGCATTGGCCGACTACAGCCAAGTGGTAGAACTTACTCCGGATGACGCTGAGGCGTTCAATAACCGGGGTCTGGCCTACGACGCCCTGAAAGCCTACGAAGAAGCGATCGAGGACTTTGATTCGGCTCTGGAGCTCAGGCCGGAATTTGCAGAGGCCCACAGTAACCGGGGCGCGGTCCTTGAGATAATGGGAGACT
>CAVODA010000315.1:0-2634 GCA_963694265.1 Dehalococcoidia bacterium | reverse complement strand
CAAGATGATAGCCCCCTCTGGGATATGCCGAGCATGATCATCACGCCCCATGCCGCGCCGGGAACTGACCTGATGGGGCAAGAGTTGGTGGACTTCTGGAGTGAGAATATCCGGCGTTTTGCCGAAGATGAACCGCTGTTGGGAGTGGTAGACGCCAAGGCCGGGTATTAGCCAGTTAGGCGATCATGCCGCCGTCACCTTAATACCAGTCAATCAGGCAATCATGCCGCCATCAATGGTCAGGACCTGGCCGGTGATATAACTGGCACCGTCGCTGCAGAGGAAAATCACCGCTTCAGCCACGTCGGATGGGGTGCCGAACCGGCCCATGGGTATCTTGGCCAGTATTGCTGTCTGCTTGTCCTCGGAAATCTCTTCCACCATGGAGGTGGTGATGTAGCCAGGGGCTAGAGCGTTGACGGTCACGTTCCGGGAAGCCACTTCTCTGGCGACGGCCTTGGTCAGCCCAATCAACCCCGCTTTGGCGGCGGCGTAGTTGGCCTGGCCAGGATTGCCGGAGAGCCCCACCACGGAAGACATGTTGATTATGCGGCCAGAACGCTGTCGAATCAGGTGGGCCATGGCGTAACGGGTGCAGAGGAACGCCCCGCGCAGGTTCACATTGATGACGCTGTCAAAGTCTTCAGGCTTCATCCGAATCAACAGTTGGTCTTTATTGATGCCGGCATTGTTGATCAGAATATCGATGTTGCCAAAGTGTTCAATCATCATTTTGATGACCGACTCGGCAGCCTCTTCTTGAGAAACGTCCCCACCGCAGAGGACAGCTTCGCCACCGGAGTTGTTGATGGAATCTACGACGATTTTTGCGGCATCCGGGCTGGCATGGTAATTGACGCCCACTTTTGCACCGGCCTCGGCCAGACGGCAGGCCACAACAGCGCCGATACCCCGGGAAGCTCCGGTGACCAGCGCGACTTTTCCACTTAGGTCGATACCAGCCATCGGTTTGCTCTACCTGCCTGCGCCGCTTTCGGTTTTAGCATTCATTGAAGCTAGGTCAGTCCGCATGATGTCCACCATGCCCAGCTCCACGTAGCGGACAGAAGTGCTGATGGCGGCCAGAATTTCGTCGGCTTTGCTGGAACCGTGTCCCAATATGACTGGGCCGTTTACGCCAAAGAGTGGGCCGCCGTTGGTGCGGGTGCGGTTGGTCAGTTGGACCAACTCTGCAGCAAATTTACCCAGCTCATTTTCATCTACTGATGACGCCAGGCGTTTTTGGGCGTAGGCGGCAAACGCAGCGCCGAGACCCTCAGTGAATTTAATCAGGATATTGCCAACAAACCCGTCACAGATGATAACTTCTGCTTTTTGGGTGAAGAAATCCATTCCTTCAACGTTGCCGACAAACTTCATGTTGCTTTCTTCAAAGACCTGGTAGCTCTCTTGGACCTGCTTATTGCCCTTGTTGGATTCGGATCCAACGCTGAGTAGGGCCACTCTGGGGTTTTCTATACCCATGTACGTGCGGGCCCAGGTAACACCCAATGACGCAAAGCTGAGCAGCAGACCGGGTCGGCAATCGATGTTGCTGCCAATATCCACTAGTACGGTATTGGGTGCCAGACCCAAAAACGGGCCGCCCAAGCAAGGCCGTTCCAGGCCTTCAAACAGACCCAAGGTCAGCACGGCGCTGGCCATTGAACCACCGGTAGACCCCATGGAAACCATGACGTCGGCATCGCCGCTCTTGACCAGTTTAGTGGCAACCACCACTGAGGACTTGGGCTTGGAGCGCATGGCCTGCAACGGGTGTTCGTCGTCGCGTATCTTATCTACTGAGGGCACGACACTGATGGAGATGCCGGAGGTGTCGTGTTTGCCCAGTTCTTCTTCAACCGGTCCCTGGTCGCCCACCAAAATCACTTCGGCGTTGGTGGCTTTGGCCGCCAGGATAGCGCCCTTAACCGTTTCAACCGGTCCGTGGTCTCCGCCCATGGCGTCCATCGCCACTCTCACTGGGCTAGATCCGTTATCCGTAGTTTCTGTCATAGTGTTCCTTCCTCGTTTGACTGGCGTCCTGCCGGGTTTCGCCGGGCCATTCGCTAAAGGTTCCTACCTCTGGTTATTTGTCCTGGTTATTTATCATGAAACTGGCTGTGCCAGCTATCAGTTCTTGCCCGCTGTTGGTGTTTCTGACTCCCACCGAGTACGTCCGTGAGGAGTCCTGTTCTTTAGATAGATTGCCCCAGGCCGCAACATGGTCTTCTAAATAGGCGGCACCCTTGAACCTGACCCTAAGGCCGCCGGATTCCAGCCAATAGCGCCCGTGGGCGGACGCCATCATCTCAGAAACAAAGGCCAGAGTCAGCATTCCATGGGCGATGATTCCACCGAATTGGGTGCTCGCGGCAAATTCCGAGTCCAGATGCAGCGGGTTGTCGTCACCAGACGCCTTGGCATAGGCGTTCAATTGGGCCTGGTTAATCTGTTTTGAGATAACTGTCAATTCGCTGTTAATCGGTTCGGCTTTTGTTGCTATTGGTTCGGCGGGTTTGGACTCTGCAATCTCTTTGCTAGGAACCAGAACGGTGCTCTTGGAAATCAGAGCATCGACGCCGCCAGACTGCACAGTGCAGACCACTGTGATGAACTCCAAACCAGCGCGAT
>CAVODA010000314.1:0-2636 GCA_963694265.1 Dehalococcoidia bacterium | reverse complement strand
AGCGATGAATACCGGTATAAACCTGCTGGTCTTTTCCTGGTATTCCTTGTACGGAGGGAACGCCTCGACGGCGATGTCCCAAAGTCGGGTTCGCTCCGCAGAATCCGCCACTTCGCGTACTTTCATGGGGTGTACGGAGATCCCGTCGCGTATCTCAACATTGGCGTCTTTCCTTAGGTTATGGACCCAATGAGGGTGTTGCGGCGCGCCGCCTTGTGAACCAACGAGAACGTAGTTAGGTCCATCAGCCACCCGCATCAGTGGGGTTTTCCGAATAGCGCCGGTCTTGTGCCCTTGGTTGGTCACGATGATCACCGGAAGGCCGGTGTCCCGCAGGGTTAACCCGTCAGTCCCCTGGCTGCCTTCGTATAGTTCCACTTGGTCGGCGACCCAATCTCTGGGGCTAGGTACATATTCAGCCATAATAATCTCCTCGTTTTTCGATATCTGTGAAAGGCCAGTGTCTAGCAGGCCAGTAACGGCCAGATTTTCTTTACTAGATTGGTGCCCGCTGGTTATGCCAATCGGTTGCTTGTTCGTAGGCATGGGCGACTTTTAAGACGGTCTCCTCAGCAAACGGAAGACCAACTATTTGCAGCCCCATTGGCATTCCCTCGGAACTGAACCCACAGGGCACTGAGATCGCCGGAGTCCCGGCCAGGTTGAACGGGCCGGTGAAGCTAATGCGCCCGGCAAGTCCGGTCAAGGCATGTTCTTTGCTCTGGATTCCGGGTGTGCTCTCCACCGGAGGCGCGGTGACCGGGCCGGTGGGCAGTACTAACACATCAACTTTTTCCAGTGCCTCCAGTATCTGCTGCCGGAGCATGGCGCGTATTTTCTGCGCTTTGTAGTAGGCCTGGGCAGGGATGATGCACCCAGTCAGAAAACGTATCTTATTGTTATGGTCTAGGTAATCGATGTGCGGCTCAAACACAGGGCGGTGCAGGTTGGCCCACTCGACACTCAGGATGGACATGGTCAGCGCTCCGGCGACAGGTGCCAGCGGGATGGACACATCTTCGGACGACGCGCCCAATTCCTCCAGCACACCAATAGCCTTGGCAACTGTTTCTCGGAACTCAGGATCCAGATTTGGCGAGTCCATCCGTTCTTGAATCACACCAAGTTTTACGCCCTTTATGTTGCCGGTTAGGGCTTTGCAGTAGTCTGGCACCGGCACGTCCCACGTGTAAGCATCTTTGGGGTCGTGGCCGGCGATGGCCTGGATGGTGATTGCCGCATCTTCCACACTGCGGGAAATTGGGCCAACGGTGTCCATGGACCATGACCCGCCCAACACGCCGTAACGGCTGACCCGGCCATGGGAGGGACGCAAGCCAACCAGTCCACTAAAGTTCGCCGGGCCTCTGATGGAGCCGCCCGTGTCTTCACCCAGCGACGTGGCGCACAGAGAAGCCGCCGTGGCCGCGCCAGAACCACTGCTGGAGGTGCCGGGGTTTTTACTGAGATCCCACGGGTTACGGGGAGTGCCGTAGGGGTGGTGGTAAATCTCCGCCATGGCAAACTCGCTCATGTTGAGCTTGCCAAGCAGCACTGCGCCAGCCTTTTTCAGGTTGGTGATGACCGTGGCGTCCTCGGTGGGAATGTTGTCTTGGAGGATGCTGGACCCGCCAGTGGTGAGTATTCCGGCCGTGTTGAACTGGTCTTTAACCGCCACTGGCACACCGTGCAGGGGCCCCAGATACTGGCCTTGGGCAATCTGAGACTCCGCCTGCCGGGCCGCTTCCAACGCCTGCTCACCGGTGATGGTGATGTAGGAGTTGAGTTTGGAATCTACTTCCTGAATCCGGTCCAGGTAGGCTTCGGTGGCTTCCACCGGCGAAACCTCTTTGGTCTCAATTAGCTTTGATAGCTGGGATGCGGTCAGAAATGGAATGTCTTTTTTGTCGATGTTGGCTCCTGGACCACATGAAGGTGGCGCTGGCTTGAGTCCGATTACTGGATTAATCGTCGGGCAGTTCCGCCACCAAATGGCCGTCTTCCACACTCACCGGAAACCCAACCAGCTTGGCGTTGGGACCGTTAACGCAGACGCCCTCGGTGTACTCAAATCTCCAGCCGTGGGCTGGACACATGAAGCATCCGGTCCAGTCCACAACCTCCACTGCCTGGTGCGGGCAGATATTGGAAAGTAGCTGATAAACGCCTTTCTTGCTGCGAGACAAGAAATACGTCCAGTCTCCGACTTTTATTTCTTTGGGCAGTTTGGGGAAATCAGACTCTAGTCCCAGATCGACTTTGATGGTCTTATACGTAGCCATAGGCTCAATTTAATCCTAATAGCAAATGATTCTTGATTCCGGCCAGTATAGCCGACCAGCAATTTCGCCTCAAGGCTGGTTGCTACAATTCTGAAGCATCTTGACGGCGTTGATTTTTTCAAGCAATATTGGCTCACTTGAGCTGAACGGAGAGATTTCAATGCCTGATCTAAGCAAGGACGATATTCGCGCCATGGGCAAAGCCGTGGGGCTGGACATCAACGACCCGGAATTGACTGAAGTCACCTACAGCTTAAATGCTCTGCTGGAGTCGTTGGACGCCATCAATCCCCCTGGCTTGAACGATGTTGAGCCTCTGCCCATCATTCTGCCTCCGGTATAGCCTCCTAACAA
>CAVODA010000313.1:0-2639 GCA_963694265.1 Dehalococcoidia bacterium | reverse complement strand
ATCCGCAACCGCCGTGGCAGTGTGGTTGGTATCACTTGCCGGGTGGGCCGGGCCGTTTTCGGTACCATAGATATCATCGAAGACCTAGCATTTTCGGGCAAAAACATCCTGCTCTTAGGCCGTCCCGGGGTAGGCAAGACCACCATGCTGCGTGAGATGGCCAGAGTCCTCTCCGGGCAGGCCAGAAAGCGGGTAATCATCGTCGACACCTCCAACGAGATTGCTGGCGACGGAGACGTGCCGCATCCGGCCATTGGCCGTGCTCGGCGCATGCAGGTCAAATCTCCCGCTGCCCAGCACGGAGTGATGATTGAGGCTGTGGAGAACCACATGCCGGAGACCGTCATCATCGATGAAATGAGCAGCGAAGAAGAAACTGCAGCTGCCCGGACCATTGCCGAGCGCGGCGTGCAACTGATTGCCACCGCCCACGGCAATACCCTGGACAACCTGATTATGAACCCCACCTTGTCCGACCTTGTGGGCGGCATCCAGACCGTAACCCTGGGCGACCAGGAAGCTCGGTTTCGGGGCACCCAGAAGAGTGTGCTGGAACGCAAAGCACCACCGACGTTTGATGTCGTGGTGGAGATTCAAGGCTGGGACAAACTAGCCGTGCACGACAACGTGGCCCAGGTTGTTGACCAATGGCTCAGAGGATTCCCCATCTCCCCAGAAGTGCGCACAATGGGCACCAGTGGCGAGGTGGTCCGAACCCAGGAACAGGCCCGCGTCAGTGAGGCCCAACCCGGTTCCTGGCAACAGCAAGGCCAGAAAGGTGGCCGCCAGCGCGACCGGCAACCAGATCAACAAATGGACCGGCAGGCCCAAGGACAACCGGTTCAAGCTCAGTTGGCTCAGAGCGCCATGGCCGCGCCCGCTGCTCCCATGGGAATGCGCGCCCCGGAATCAAAGGTCAAAGAGGCTGAGGTCAGAATTTTTCTCTTTGGAGTTGGCCGCGACAAACTGGAAGCCGCTGCCGCAGAGTCCGGCAGGGTGGTCCATATAGTCAACGAACTACGACAGGCAGATGTGGTCTTGACCACCAAGACCCATTATCGTCGGGGTTCCCAGTTGGTGCGCATCGCTGAGACTAGTGGCACCCCTGTTTGCGTGCTTCGCAAGAACACCATGGTCCAGTTGCAGGAATTCCTGGACACAATAATCAAAGATTGGCACCGCGACAATGACGGCTCCGGCCCCGGCATTATTCCCGGAATGGGCAATAGCGGAGACGGCCCCGCGTTCACCGGCCCCAATAGCTCGCCCGCCATGGACAAGGCGATGGACGAAGCTGAAGAGGCCGCCAACCGGGTCTTGTCCGGTGAGCAGACGGTCCACTTGGCCCCACAGCGGTCATACATACGCCGACTGCAGCATCTCCTGGGTCAACGCTACAACGTGGCCTCAGTCAGCCAGGGCAAGGAGCCTGAGCGATCTGTCTTGTTTTACCGGGTCTAACGCCGTGCCTGAGTCCAACAACTCGATGAGAAGTTAGATGGCCTGCTTTATCGTCTTTGAAGGCGGAGATGGCTCAGGCAAGAGCACTCAGGTCCGTTCTTTGATGCGACGCCTGCGCCGTAGGGGTGTAAACGTTATTCGCACCAGAGAGCCCGGCGGAACGCGCCTGGGCCAGGCACTGCGAACACTACTGAAATCCGGAGAACCCATGACCCCGATCAGCGAGTTGATGCTCTTTGAGGCTGCTCGCGCCCAACTAGTGCAGCAGGTTATCAAGCCGTTCTTAGCAGAGGGCGGAGTGGTTATCGCCGATCGTTTTACCAGTTCCACCGTGGCCTACCAGGGCTACGGCCGCGGCCTAGACCGCGAGCTTATCGAACGCCTGAATCGCGAAGCCACCGGAGGACTGGAACCAGACCTAACAGTGCTCTTAGACCTGCCGGTGGAAACGGCTCTGGCCCGCAAGAGCAACGGCAGTGAAGACAACTTTGATAGCGCCCCGGTGGACTTCCACCGCAAGATTCGGCGTGGCTACAGCGCCCTGGCCGACGCCGACCCAGAGGACTGGCTGATACTGGACGGACAACGACCTCCCGAAGAACTTGGCCGGGAGATATGGACTAAAGTTCAGACACTCCTGTAGTTTTTCTATAGCCTTTGGCCGGAAGAACACAAATAAAAACCACAAATAAAAAAGACCCTCCTTTACAGGAGGGTCTTTTTTATTATCTTCTTTTGAAAGAAGATCTAGTCATCGGCCGGTGTGGGCTCTAGGGTCTCAATCTTGGCATCGATGACCTGGCGCATCTCCCGGACCCGTTTCAGGTCAGGATAGATGTTACCTTCACCCTTCTTGTCGAAGATCCGCTCACCATTGAAGAATACTTCCATGATGCCCTGTCCGCGAGGGGAGATAGCAATGGCAGCGTCCTTGCCGTAGTGCCGGAAAAATTCATTCGCCATCCACGTGGCGACAGCGTGATGCTGTCAACTTACGCAGTAGGTAATCTCAATCTGAAACTTTCCTTCCATTTGGTTCCTCCGAAGTGTCCAAAATTTGGCTAGCGATAGTATAGCGCATAACCTCTATGTGTCAACCCAATTCCGGCACCGTACTCAATGATTCGTTGTATCTATTTGAGCCTGGCTGACCTGTGACTAGCCATGGTATTTCAAAA
>CAVODA010000312.1:0-2645 GCA_963694265.1 Dehalococcoidia bacterium | reverse complement strand
CCAGAGTCTCGCCATAGTTCTCTTTGAACTCCTGGAAACGGCTGCCGTCCACAATGCGGGCGATGACCTCTCGCACGTCATACTGCCGCCTGGTGTCAGAGGGGATGACACCGTAGATCTCCTCCGGATCGTAGAGCGGCGGCTCAGGGTCGAACACCTCCAACCCAGGATTGCCCGAATAAACAAAGTTCTCGGCAATATTCCGGGCGATGATCAGCGCATGTTCGTCATCCATAGCATAATGGTCGGCCACACCTGACTGCCTGGTGTGCACATCGGCTCCGCCCAGGGTCTCGGCATCAACCTCCTCGCCTGTAGCCGCGCGTACCAGCGGTGGGCCTGCCAGGAAGATGGTCCCTTGGTTTTGCACAATCACAACTTCGTCGCTCATGGCCGGGATATAAGCCCCACCGGCCGTGCAGGAGCCCATCACCACCGCCAATTGGGGAATGCTCTCCGCCGACATCTGAGACTGGTTATAAAAGATGCGGCCAAAATGGTCGCGGTCGGGGAAAACGTCAGCCTGCAGCGGCAAGAATGCGCCGCCGGAGTCTACCAAGTAGATGCAGGGCAGGCGGTTTTCCAAGGCAATCTCCTGCGCCCGAAGGTGCTTCTTCACCGTGATTGGGTAGTAGGTGCCGCCTTTGACGGTGGCATCGTTGGCCACCACCACCACCTGCTTCCCATGGATGATTCCAATGCCGGTGACGATACCGCCGCCTGGGCTGTCATCGTCATACATCTGCCAGCCGGCCAGCGGGCTGAACTCCAAGAACGGAGTGCCTGTGTCTAGCAAGGCCTGCACTCGGTCGCGGACCAGCATTTTGCCTCGGCTTAGGTGGAGTTTTGCCGCGTCCGTGTCACCGCGCTCGCGTACCGACTGCAAATTCTCGGTCAATTCGGCGGTCAGCGACTTCAGATGCTTTTCGTTTTCTTTGAAGTCCTGGCCCTGTGTCTGAATATTTGACTCTATCGCATCCATTGCCTTGGTCCATCGCCTGGGAGAGTGGGCTGGTTCATGATGATGTATTATGCGTCCAAAACCCAAGATTGCTCAACGCGGCCCGATACGGATACCGGGCTGTGTCGCGGCTGGGTTACAATTATCCGACCCTGGGCTCAACTTAGGGATTCAACTTTGGCGTGCCCTTGAATACGCCACCATTCTTAAAACTTTAGACGCAGAGGTGTAGCAAATGGATTTTGAACGTAAGAACTACCCAAAATTGTCCCAGCCTTCCGGAGCCTTTCACCACTCAGTGCGTTCTGGCAACATGCTGTTCATTGCCGGTAGCACCGCCGGAGGGACCGATGCTGCCACCGGTGACATTGCCGCCCAGACCGAGGCTATCTTAGATAAATTTGAGCACATCCTAGCCGAGAACGGCGCTACGTTGGCCAATGTAATCAAGGTGACCAGCTTTGTCACCGACCTGCGAGAAGGCCCCGCCGCCGGTGAGGTCCGACTCAAACGCTTTGCCGGAGCATTCCCCGCCAGCACCCAGGTTCAGGTCGCTGCTCTGGGCACACCGGACCTCAAGATTGAGATTGACGCCATCGCGATACTTCCGGACTAGTCCCGAACTAATCAAGACCATTTCAGGCTCTATCAGGCACAAGATTGGAGAAGAGAATGAGCACCAACGATTGGGGAAGCATCTATAAAGAACTAGGTGCCAGGCCGGTAATCAACGCCACCGGCAGCGTAACCATGCTGGGCGGATCAACCCCAGCGCCAGAGGTCTTAGAGGCCATGGACCGGGCCAACGGCGCTTACGTTCCCCTGATGGAGCTTGAAGAGCGGGCTGGCGAGGCCATCGCCAAGATGGTCGACGTACCAGCCGCGTATATAACCTCAGGTGCAGGCTCGGCCCTCACCTTGGCCACCGCCGCCTGCATGGCCGGCGATGACGACGCCAAGATTCAGCAACTGCCCGACACCACTGGCATGAAGAATGAGATTCTGATCCAGGCTCGCCAACGCTATTGGTATGACCGTTGCCTGGAGCTGGCCGGGGCCAAGTTGGTTCAGTTCGGCAGTTTAGAGGGAACGTCTCGTGGGGACTTAGAAAACGCCATCGGCCCCAACACCGCGGCCGTGCACTACTACGCCGTAATCCAAGAACCTGACCCGCAGGCGCTGTCCCTGGAAGACACTATTGAGATTGCCCACGCCAAAGGTGTGCCGGTGTTGGTGGACGCTGCCGGGCAGATCTACCCGCTTAACCTGTTTGGTAGCTACGTACGGATGGGGGCCGATTTCCAATGCACCGCCGCCAAGTACATGAGCTCGCCGCAGTCCACCGGCCTGGCCTTTGGCAGCGAGGACATGATTCGCAAACTGGCGCTGCAGTCCTTCGTCAGTTATGAAGGTCGGAGGGTGAGGGGCGTTGGCCGCCCTCACAAGGTAGACCGGCAGGAGATGGTTGGCGCTGTGGCCGCCGTCCGACGCTGGATGACCATGAACCATGAGGATCGGTTGGCCGACACCGAGGCCAAGTGCCGAAACATGTTTGCCCCACTACAGGGCATCCCTGGCGTTACCGTGGATATGATGGACAACATCATTGGTCATCAGCCCTACGGCGTAACCCTGGAGGTCGACGCCACAATTACCGGCATCTCCTGCCATGAGATTGTGGATC
>CAVODA010000311.1:0-2654 GCA_963694265.1 Dehalococcoidia bacterium | reverse complement strand
TAATTTCTGGAATTTCCTTGTCCTTCTGAGTGTTTTTCATGGAACATTTCGTACTCGTCTAGAATATCCGCTACGCACTAATTGAGAAGCTCAAATCTTTGACCGTCTGATTAGACTCAAAGTCATTTACTGGCTTAAAAAGACGTATCAACATGAATTTAGCCTGCTAAATATACCACTCAGGTGGTAAGTCATATCGATCGTAAAATTTAGTAGGCCTGTCAATAATTTTCAACCACCCGCGGCTTCCTAGAAACCCCAAACGCTACTGCGCCGACGATCAGTGCTGGGGCGAGTATCTTTAGGGCAAGAGAATAGCTGTCGGTTTGGTCGTAGATGTAGCCGGTGGCTACTGGGACTAGTAGTGCGCCGATGCTGTGGAAGACGGTTAGTATTCCGGCGAGGGTGGCGAAGGAGCGACGGCCAAAGTAGTCGCCAACCGCAATCCAGTTCAGCGTGGCCACTCCTTCGATGGCCACCAGCGCGAGTACAAAGAGTATCGCCGCTGTTGTGCCGTCGGTGAGCAGTAACGTCCCCACGCTCAGGCCCCCAATTGCCATGCCGGCGAACAAGACCGCGTTGGTCGGCAGGACGGCTCCTGACATGCCCAGAGTCAGACGGACGGGGATCATGGCCAGGAAAACCAGCGACACGAAGAACGCGGCCGACTGCTCAGATACGCCCTTCCAGACCAGCAGCGGTATGGAGTGGATCAGTATGGCATCGGCCACTGACACTCGGATTACCAACCCCGTTAGCAGCAGCCAGAACGCACGGGTTCGCAAAGCCTGGCTTAGCAGCATATCGCCCGCGCTGGCAGACTGGCCCGTACTTGCTAAGTCTTGCGCTGAGCCACGTGTAACGTCTATGGGCTGGTCGCCGTCCGGGAGCAGGCCCATGTCCTCGGGTTTGCTCCGAATCACATAGGCGACGGGCAGGGTCAGCAGGCTCAGGACCACGCCGGCGATGAGGATGGTGTGCCGCCAGTCGATCTGGTCCGACCCCAGGGCAAAGAGGGGGATCATTATCGCCGCGCCGGCGGAAAAGCTGGTCCCCAGGAGCGACATGGCGATGGCTTTTCGTCGCACGAACCACTGGTTGACGGTGGCCATTAGTGTGGGGTTGAACGCCGCCGTCCGACCCACAGCCACCACCACTCCGTAGAAGATGAGCACTTGCCAGAAGTTATCCGCGAAGGACACCAGTATCAAGCCCGTGCCGCAGGTGAGACCGCCGCACAGCACCAGCGTGCGAGCGCCCACGCGGTCGTTCAGCCAGCCAATGATTGGGGCCATGACGCCCGATTGCGCCCAGGCAAACCCGATTAGGAAAGAGACCTGGGTGGAACTGAGGTGCAGCTCTTCTCGGATGGGCAGGAAGAAGACGGGAAATGCGCTGATGGTGATTCCGATGCCCACAGAGCCCATGACCGACGAAGCCAGCAATATTCGCCAGCCGTAGAACCAAGCCTTGGGAGAGGTTATCGGCATTGGGTTAATTCACACCTGGGGACGGATGGCCGACCCTAGTCAAAGAACGTATACCCGTTACCGGTCAGGATGACCGTGGCCTCGATGCGCCAGCGGTAGGCTACCTCCATGGGGTCGGCGGCGAAGTAGACATCGCGCAGGTTGCGAGAGAGCTGACGGTCAATCAACGTCTCGGCGTTCTTGGCCCTGCCGTAGATCTCAGAGCCCTCACCGGCGCGGTCTTGCTCCCGGGTCAGGTACCAACGGATCAGGGTCCAGTTGGAGTGGATATACATGTAGGCCACTTCCTTGGCCTTGTGGTCCAGACGGGCCTCTAGATCAGTGACCTTGCTCTCCAGAACCTCGATGCGCGATTGCCATTGGTCTACTGCCATGTTGTTACGTTCTCCTAATCAATAAGGCCGGTGCCCCCCTAACATGAAGGGGCACCGGCCAATGGTTGCTACCTAAACCGGGGGGGAACTCTAGGCGTTGATTAGTCCTTGATCAATGGCCTTGCCCAGCAGACCCGGGTCTTCGCCTAGGCGAGCCCGGATGGCTTCAGCGGCTGCGCCAAGCTTCTCTAGGTTAAAGGCTTTGGCAGCATCGTCGAAGCCGGCTTCCTTAAGCAGGTCGGCGCCGTTCTCCTTGAGCTGATCCAGGCCCCAGGTAATCTGTCCTTCGATGTCGCGGACATCGTCGGGGAATTCCACGTGTGATCCGCCAGCGCCCAACTTGTCATAACCGCCGCGGTGCCAGTGGCCGCGAGGGCCGTGGGGGTCGTAGCGGATGGCCTCTACGCCGTTAACGTCGACGCCGAAGGTCGGGCCGCCCATCTTGCTCTTGAGGCAGCGCACCGGCCAGAGATAAATCGTGACATCTCCGGCTTCGCTCAGGGGTTGTACCAGTACGCGTCCCAAATATGACTCGCCGTCTATCATTGTAGCCATTTGTAAATCCTCCCAATCTTTAAAGCGTATTTAACACACCAAGCATTCCACGAGATATTAACATAAAGAGACTGTATGACAGAGGTCCGGGCTGTCAGGGTTTGATATCAAGCTTCTCGGACCCAGAAGATACACCAGATTGCTTTGCCCGCAATCAACAACCAAATACCGATGATGACAATGACGATTCCGGCCCAGATATCGGATTTGTACCGACACATAGATTGTGGCCACG
>CAVODA010000310.1:0-2668 GCA_963694265.1 Dehalococcoidia bacterium | reverse complement strand
TGGTTCATCGGTTCAAGCCTTCAAATATCTCTTGGTTATGTTGACCCAGGAGTGGCGCTGGCCTGGCCGCCAGTGGCAGTTTGGAGTTGGAGAGCTTGTAGGCGGCTCCGGGGTATTTCAGCGTTCCTGCTTCTGGATGTTCTATATCAACGAAGAACTCACGATGGGCCAGATGTTCGTCCCCCATTAGGTCTAAGACCGTATTAACCGGGAAACACGGAACGCGTTGTTCCTGTCCAAGCCGGGCAATCTCATGCTTCGAGTAGCTGATGCTCCAGTCGCTCAGCAGCTTCCAAAGCGACGGCGAGTTCTTCTGTCGGGCATCTCGGGTCGAATAACAGTCGTCGGTGGACCAGGTTGGATTTCCCATTACTCCCAACCACCGCTCCCATTGCGCGTCTTCCCTAGGCGATATGGCTACGTAGCCATCGTTGCAGGGTAAGATGCCACCAATCGCGCCCACCATGCCGCCAATGGCCGCTTCCTCAACCTTGGCCAGGTCTCTGGGCGGGGCCGGTCTGCCCCAGGCTGAGTTCGCCAGCCCGCTAATCAGTTGGGTGACCATTGCTTCAAATGACGAGACGTTGATTTGGCTGCCTTGTCCGGTCATTTGCTTGCCGTAGATCGCCATCATCGTGGCAGTGGCGGCGGCCAGCCCGCCGACGAACTCCGCTTGATGCCCGCCCGCTCTGATGGGCGGGTCGTTGTCCGGGTCTTTCACCGCCCCCAACAGGCCGTGGGCGTGGCCGCTCATGTGGTAAAGCGTCAAATCTGTGGCCTTAAAGTCTTTGTACGGCCCCCGTCGGCCAAACGGCGTGATCGAGGTCAAAATTAGTCCCGGGTTTAACTCTTGCAACATCTCGTAGCCCAAGCCCAGGTCATCTAGGGAAATTGGGGGCGGGTTTTCTATTACTACATCGGCGGTGGCGGCCAGTTTGCGGAAGGACTCTGCGCCATCGGTAGAAGTTAAATCTAGGGTGACGCCGTATTTGTTGGCGTTCAGCGCTAGGAACAGGCCGCTTTTTTCCGAGTGAGCGACGTCACCGGGAAATGGCCCCATGCGGCGGGCCGAATCTCCATCTAACGGTTCTACCTTGATGACCTCAGCGCCCATCTGAGCCAGTATCTTGGCGCAATACGGACCGGAGATGCCCTGACCGACATCTAGGACTCTAACGCCCGGCAATAGGCCTCGTGGTGTCATGAACTGGTTTGGCTATTAAATTGAAGGTTGGTAATCACTAGGCGATATTAGCGATGGCCCATTAGATTGTCCACTGAGACCGGAGGCCAGACGCAACAACGCCCCAAACTCGGTGTGAGTTTGGGGCATCTAAATAACATTGTTATTGGACCGGCCAGAGCTTAGTTAGCTAGTTACTAGAAGGACAACTTCTCAAGTACCAAATCGTTGCCCAGGCTCGCCTGCAACATGTCCAGAGTCTCGATGTCCCACTCGGAGACAAAGGTTATGGCGGTACCGTGGCGGCCCATGCGCGCGGTCCGGCCAATGCGGTGAACGTACTCTTCCAGGTTTTGAGGCATGTCGTAGTTCACCACGTGAGATATCTCCGGGATGTCCAGGCCACGGGCGGCTACGTTGGTCGCCACTAGCACTTTGACATCACCAGCGTGAAATGACTTCATGGCAGCGTTTCGTTCGCCTTGAACCAGGCCACCATGGATTCCCATCACTGAAATTCCTTGGCGTTGCAGGGCTTGGGTCAGGTTATCAACCCCAGCTTTTGTCCTTCTGAATAAGAGGACTTTCCCGTCACCGGCTTGGGATTTCAGAAACGCCACACAGGCGCGGATCCGGTCTTGTTCCAGGACTTCGTAGTACACCTGGCGGACGTCCGGGGCGGTCTCAACTTCGTTGCCGATACGGATCCACGTCGGTGATTTCATGTGCCGACCAACTATCCCGCGGATGGCAGGAGGCAAGGTGGCGGAAAAGAGTGCGGTCTGCCGGTCTCTTGGCGTGTTACCTAGGATTCTCTCTATATCGGGCAAGAAACCGATGTCCAACATCTCGTCAGCCTCGTCCAACACCAGCGTGCGCACCTCTCCCAGTTTTAGCGTGCCTCTGCCGATGTGATCAAGTACCCGTCCGGGGGTGCCAACGACTATCTGGGCATTGCGGGTCAGTGCAGTGATCTGTCGCGCGATTGGCTGACCACCGTAGCAGGCTACGACTCCCAGTTTGCGGAACTGGCCCAAGCGGGCTACTTCATCACGCACCTGCATGGCAAGTTCACGGGTGGGGACCAAGACCAGCCCCTGAACGATGTTCTGGCTCGGGTCTACGCGCTCTACCATCGGAATGCCGAAGGCTGCGGTCTTTCCAGTGCCGGTATGGGCCTGGCCCACAACATCTGCACCGTCCAAAATCGGGCCAATGCAATCCACCTGGATGGGAGTGGGTTCTTCATAGCCAATGGTCTTCAAGGCCAGGGCCACGTCATGGCTAACTTCCTGGGCACCGAACCAATATGCGTCGGCCTTCTCAAGGGTTACCTTTGCGACGATTTCGGTCTCTTTGGGGGCGGGTCGGCTACGGCCGACATCCTCAGACTGAGGTTTCTTGTTTCGTTCAATAACCTCAGTAATTCTGTCCGTGTTGCTGTCAGTCTTTTCAGCCGGGACGTTCTTCTTCGGGCCTGCGTTT
>CAVODA010000309.1:0-2669 GCA_963694265.1 Dehalococcoidia bacterium | reverse complement strand
GAAGCTGCGCCAATGGCCCGGCCCCGTTGCTCGGGAGCAACAACATCGCTGATGGCCGCCATGCTATTTGGCGGGATCATGGCCCCGCTCATTCCGGTGCCAAGCAGCAGGATCATCAAGACGTAGAAGTTTGGCGCAAAGGCCGCAGCCAGGATGCAGGCACCCATCAGTGCCAATCCGACCAATGCGACCGGGCGGCGTCCAAACGAGTCTGAAAAAGGCCCGGCCAACGGAGCAAAGATTGCCCAAGACAAAAATGTGACTGCGGTGAGTTGCCCTGCGACCGCCACGGATGTATCAAATTCTTTGGCGATACCGACCAACAAAGGCCCAAGCATCAAGGCAACAGTGTTGTTCAGGAATAGCGCAGCAGCAATTATGGCAAAAGTGCGGAGTTGGCCGGAGGTCTGAGGGCCGGGAGGTTCTGAAGTCATCAAAAGGGGAACCGAAGAGAATTCAAGTCACACCAATAGAACATGAAACTAGGTTGGGATGATTAGGAAACTGATGACTTGGCTGGAGGGGACGTGATGGAGCTGGGGCCTCGATTTATCGGAGGAACCCCATACCTTCCCGATGGCAATCGGGACGCTTTACCAGACGAGCTACGCACTCAGACCTAAATGGGATTCAACATAGGAGCGACTTTTCCAGGACTTTAGCGTGGTTTCCCTTCTCCGCGCTTCTGAAAGTGAGTCATATTCTTCTTGGTATATCAATTCCCAAGGACGGAAGCCTATCGTTGATTTGTTTACCCCTGCGTTGTGTTGAACGACTCGGTTCGCCAAATCGCTCGTACATCCGATGTAATAGCGTCATGTACGTTGGCTACGCAAGATATAAACGTAATGCACAAGAGAGGGGGAAGTGGTGGAGCTGCGGGGACTCGAACCCCGTACCTCTTCAATGCCATTGAAGCGCTCTCCCAGATGAGCTACAGCCCCACACAAGTGGAGAGCAACCAGCAACTAGGCCGGTTGCTCTCCACTAGCATAGCAAAACCACCATGCAGGTTCAACAACTTTTGGTCGCGAATTAGCTCTGGTGAACTAACTCGTTAGTGAATACTTGACCACGCGGCGGCCTTTGCCCCAGTCTCCGGGGGTTACCACGTAAACATCTTTGTGGGAGTCGACCCAGATTCCGTGGCAAGAACGGTACTTTTCCTCGCCCCATTGAGCCAGACGCTCACCGTCGGCGGTCAATACGCTGACCAGACCTCCGTTGTGCTCCGGGATGTAAGCAATGTCGTTCTCGTCGATGTACATCAAGGCCGGACCGATGAGCTTGGTGGGCCAGGATTTGATGAAATCGCCGCTCTGAGAAAAGACCTGAACGCGGTCATTCTCACGGTCAGACACTAAGACCTGTCCTTTGCGGTCAATCCAAACACCATGAGGCAGGTTGAATTGTCCGTCTCCGGAACCAGGGTCGCCCCAGGACATGATGTGCTCGCCTTCTTTGGTGAACTTATGGATGCGGGCGTTGGCATAGCCGTCGGCGATGAATATCTCATCTTCGTCGTTAACGGCGATACCAGCGGGCATGTTGAAGGGAGCGCCACTGTGGGTCACGCTGGACCAGGTGGTGGAGCTGTAGTCGTCAAAGGCAACGCCGGTGTCAGACCGGAAGCCCTCTTCGCCGATGGTCAATAGAAGTTCGCCGTCTTTGGTGAACTTGAAAACCTGGTGCTTGTTGCGGTCCACCAGCCAAACGTTGTCGTGTTTGTCCAAGTAGATGGCGTGGGCAAAGGAAATCAGCCCTGCGCCCCAGGACGACACAAAATTGCCTTCCCGGTCAAAGATGACAACCGGGTGTTCCGGGTCACGGTTGAAGCAGTAGACACGGTCATCGGAGTCGCCGTAGACGGCAGCCGCCGGCATCTCCCAGCCTTCGGGCAGCTTGGCCCAATCTTCGTCTACCGAGTAAGTGTATTTGCCAGAGCCTACGGTGCTTGTTGCAGCCATGATTCGTTCTCCTCAATTCTTGCTAGAGATTTTTGTCGCCCGGTGATCAGGCAGTGGTCAATAAGGGCGTATGCCCGGAGTCTTCACTCGGAAGCTGTACAAAGACACTCCCGGAGTGGTGTAAACAGTTCTGAAATCGGGGCCGCCAAAGGCGATGTTTCGGGGCACTTCCGGCCCTTTGATCACGCCCATGTGAGTGCCGTCCGGGTCGAAGACCCAGATGCCGCCGGAGCCGGTGCAGAAGATGCGACCTTGGGTATCTACTTTCATGCCATCTGGAACGCCAGGTTCTGACGAGTACATGGTGGCGAACACCCGGTTGTTGCTCAGTGTGCCGTCGGCAGCGACGTCAAATGCCCTTATCTTTCGGTGTTCGCAGACCAGACCCTTCTCGGCTTCTTCAAAGCAGATCTCGCTCAGACGGCTAATGGCGACGTAAAGAATGGACTCGTCTGGCGAGAAAGCCAGGCCGTTGGGGTATTCACAGGCGTCAGTGGCCACGGATATCTCTCCGTCGGGCGCGATGTGGAATATACCGGCGAAGTCGTACTCGCGTTCGGCTTCGGGCAGTCGCAGCATCGGGTCAGTGAAGTAGATGCTGCCATCGGAGCGGGTAATCACATCGTTGGGTTTGTGGAAACGTTTGCCTTCCCATCGCTCGGCAATGGTTGTGACCGTGCCGTCGGCGTCCATGCGTGTGAC
>CAVODA010000308.1:0-2706 GCA_963694265.1 Dehalococcoidia bacterium | reverse complement strand
CCGGCATGATCTCTGGCGCCACCGGGTCGTTGGCTGTAGTCATGGTGTCGTTGGTCAGCGAAAACGGAATTGAGTACTTATTTATCACCGTGGTTGCCATGGGTGTCATCCAATTGGCGGTGGGAGCTCTCCGGCTGGGCAACCTGATTCGCATGGTGTCCTTCCCGGTGATGCTTGGGTTCGTGAACGGCCTGGCCATTGTCATCGGCCTGGCCCAGTTGGAGAGCTTCAAAGTAGAGGGCGCTGACGGCACCAAGGCCTGGCTGCCCATTGAAGAAATAGCCGTTATGGCCGGATTGATTGCCGTGACTATGACCATTATCTACTTGGTCCCCAGGTTATCAAAGCGGATCCCCTCCGCATTGATTGGCATAGTTGTAGTATCGGCTGCTGTGATTCTTGGTGGACTCGACACCCCAACAGTTGGCGACCTGGCCAGCATCTCCGGCGGCCTGCCAGAGTTCTCCGTGCCCGACGTGCCGTGGAACCTGGAGACGGTCAAAATCGTCCTACCCTTCGCCTTCATCTTGGCCGGTATCGGGTTGATTGAGTCGCTGCTGACCCTTTCGTTGATTGACGGAATTACTGAGACCCGAGGGCAGAAAAACCGCGAATGTATGTCCCAGGGTTTGGCCAACGTGGTCACCGGGTTCTTCGGCGGTATGGGCGGCTGCGCCATGATTGGGCAGAGCATGATTAACATAAAGTCGGGCGCTCGGATGCGCCTGTCGGGAATCTTGGCGGCGCTATTCCTGCTGCTCTTCATACTGTTCGCTTCGTCGTTGATTGAGCAGATACCCATCGCGGCGCTAGTGGGCGTGATGTTTGTGGTGGTGGTCGGGACATTCTCTTGGTCCAGCCTGCGTATCATTCGCAAAGTCCCACTGTCTGACGCCGTGGTCATGGTCATTGTGTCCGCGGTTACCGTGGCGACCGACTTGGCAATCGCTGTGGTGGTTGGCGTAATCGTCTCCGCCCTGGTATTTGCCTGGAAGACTGCCCGGCACATCTACGTAGACGCTGGCGTTGGCTCCACGCTGCATCACAAGGTGTATAACCTTCACGGACAACTCTGCTTCGCCTCGGTCAGCACTTTCCAAGACCTATTTGACCCGGCAGACGATCCGGCTGAGGTGGTCATTAACTTTGCCAACTCCAGGGTCTGGGACCACTCAGGTATGGAGGCCATCGTAGACCTGGCCCAGCGCTACGACCGCGCGGGAACCCGGTTGCACTTGCTGAACCTGAGTGATAGCTGCGAAGACATGCTCCACAAGGCCAACGTGATTGCCACTCGCGACGACACATCCGAAGACTCCAGCTACCGAGTCACGGTTTCAGACCTGGGTGACACTGACTAATCATCAAGCCCTGTTGTCGAATGAATAACCAAAAGGCCCTCGGTTTACCGGAGGGCCTTTTTGATTGGCCTAGGTTTACCAATCAACGAACCAACCCGTTCATGTATCATGATGCCCTGAATCAATTCAACAGGCCAACAGGAACAAATCAACCAAAAATGACCACACCAGAAACCACAGCAAAAATACTCGAGTCTGAGGTTAATGCCGTTAAGGGGTACCTCGCCGGGTTGTTGGAATCCGACTTGCAGAAACCCAGCGCCTGTGAGAATTGGTCGGTGGCCGACGTGATGGCGCACTTGGCCGGGCAGGACCATGCGTTGGTCATTAGGAGAGGTCTGGAAGGTGATTACTCACCGCCCGAGGGCGCACCGGCAGTGGCGAACCATAATGAAGACGAGTTTGCCCAGCGCATCTTCAATCGGGCGTTGGCCACTAAAGAGCAGCACGGCGGAGGGCTGACCTCCTACTTGATACAGCGGCTGGAAGAAGTGGTTGAGGTGTTTAATAGCGTTGGCCCACAAGACTGGGAGAAGCTGTGTTACTGGCCCCCCGGACCAGAGCAGGTGCAGACGCTCCTCAGCCAACGGGTTGCTGAACTGGCGATGCACACCTGGGATATCAGGTCGGTTTTGGATGACCAATACCACCTTTCTGACGACGCTGTCTCGGTGTTGATCGACGGCGTTGACCGGGCGGTGCGGCGGGCGTTTCGTCCCGACCCTTCTATCAACACACCAATCACCCACCGGTTCGTCATTGAAGGGCCATCGGAGACCAAGAAGGACATCGTGATTGGTTTTGCCGGAGCAGAGATTGGCCCCGCTGGCAGCGAAGAACCCGACGTTACCTTTGAGTGTGACGGCGAGTCCTACGTGCTGATAATGTACGGCAGGATGAAGATTTCCGACGCCCTAGCCCATGGCCAGTTGTACTTTGACGGCAACCCCGCGTTGGCCGTTGGCTTTGGACGTCGGTTCGTCGGCGGCTAAACCTACAATAATGAGTTACGCCCTAGCTCTGATTTAACTCTAGTCGTTCGAAGAAAAGGGATGATGGACCCAAGAATTAGCATGGTTACGTCAGGGGTTAGCGACATGGCAGCGGCGGTCAAGTTCTACGAAGAAGGGCTTGGTTTTCCCAGAATGGAATCTCCGCCAACGGTGGCCTTCTTTACCCTTAATGGAAGTTGGTTGGGACTCTACAATCGGGATTCCCTTGCTGAAGATGCCAACGTTTCGCCGGAAGGAAGCGGGTTCAACAACTTTGCCTTAGCACATAATATGGCCTCAGAGACCGAAGTGAACCAAGTAATAGACGAGGCAGTTTCGGCCAGCGCCACACT
>CAVODA010000307.1:0-2710 GCA_963694265.1 Dehalococcoidia bacterium | reverse complement strand
AACAAGGCCTTCCACGTTGGCACCAGCCGGGTCAATCAAGAGAAAGACAGCAGCTTTAGTTCGGCGTCCTTCACCCTGGGCACGTCACTGGCCAGAAACGACATGGAAGTGCTCCTAGACGCACCCGGAGCTTACTGCTCATTAAACGGGCTCTATCTGACCGCTGATAACCAACACATAGACAACCTAATCAGCATTGACCACGCCAAGCCCCACTGCACCAGCCGCTTGAACTACAAGGGCATTTTGGACGGCAGGTCCAGGGCAGTGTTTGGTGGCGAAGTGATGGTGCGCCGCGACGCCCAAAAGAGCGACGCTGAGCAGACCGACAAGAACTTGGTGCTTTCCAAGCAGTCTGAAGTCGATAGCAAACCCAGCCTGTTGATTTATGCCGATGACGTGAAATGCAGCCACGGTGCCACCGCCGGCCACATCGACGCAGACACGTTGTTCTACCTGCGCAGCCGGGGGTTGGACCTGGACGCGGCCAGCCGGATGCTGGTTCACGCCTTTGCCAGTGAGATCATCGACACCGTCAAACTTGAGCCACTGCGGGAATACTTAGACACCCTATTCACCGCTGCAATACCAGATAAAAGCCTTCCTGTGGGCAACCTAAAATGACCACTGGAGACCGCATCGCAGCGTCGGCGTTCGACGTGAACAAAGTACGGGGAGATTTCCCGATCCTGAACCAGACGGTCAACGGCCACCCGCTCGTCTACCTGGACAACGGGGCCACGTCCCAGAAACCCCAGTCGGTCATTGACGCCATCGTCGAGTACTACATCACGACTAACTCGAACGTGCACCGGGGCGTCCACACCCTGAGTCAACAGGCTACGGACGGCTATGAAGGCGCGCGGACTAAGATTCGTAAGTTCATCAACGCGGGTGATGACAAAGAGATAATCTTCACCAGGAACACCACCGAAGGCATCAACTTGGTGGCCCATTCCTACGGCCGAAAAAATATCGGCGCTGGCGATGACATCATCGTCTCCAACATGGAGCATCACTCCAACATCGTGCCGTGGCAGATGTTGTGCGAAGAGACCGGAGCCAATCTGCTGGTTGTCCCCATTGACGATGCCGGCGAACTGGTGATGGAAGAGTATAAGAAAATGCTCAGCCCTCGCACCAAGCTGGTTTCGATCACCCATGTCTCCAACGCGTTGGGCACCATTCTTCCGGCCAAAGAGATTGTGAAGCTGGCCCACGCCCAAGGCGCACCGGTTCTGCTGGACGGTGCACAGGCTGTGCCCCACATGCCAGTGGACGTGCAGGAACTCGATTGCGATTTTTACGTGTTCTCCGGACACAAGTTGTTTGGCCCCACTGGCATCGGCATCCTCTACGGAAAAACAGAGTACCTAGAAGCCATGCCTCCCTTCCTGGGTGGCGGCGAAATGATCAAGTCGGTCACCTTTGAAAAGACCATCTACAATGATTTGCCCTATAAGTTTGAGGGCGGCACACCTGACATCGCCGGGGCCATTGGGCTGGGAGCGGCCATAGATTACGTGACCAACCTAGGCTTCGACCAGATCACAGCCCATGAAGACGAACTGCTCCGGTACGGAACCGAGGTTCTGTCTGCCATTTCCGGTGTAAAGATAATCGGCACCGCCGCTCACAAAGCAGGAATCCTGTCATTTGTGATGGAAAAAGCGCACCCGCATGACATTGGCACCATTCTGGATGAACAGGGCATTGCAATCCGAACCGGACACCACTGCGCCCAACCGGTGATGCAGCGCTTCCAGATTCCGGCGACCGCGCGTGCCTCTATGGCCTTCTACAACACCAAGGAAGACATTGACGCGCTGATTAAGGGCATCGACCGTGTCCTTGAGGTGTTCAGTTAATGGCCGGCCTTAGTGACCTGTACCAGGAGATTCTCCTGGAGCACAACAGCAAGCCCCATAACTTCAAAACCCTTGAAGAGGTGAGCCACACGTCGGATGGGTTTAACCCTCTGTGCGGCGACCAGATTTCGCTTTTCTTGAAGGTTGTTGACGGGGTGATTGACGATGTCGGCTTCCAGGGCACTGGCTGCGCCATCTCCAGAGCTTCTGCCTCCATGATGACCCAGAGCATCATGGGCCAGACTCTTGAGAAAGCCGAAGAAATTTTTGACGCTTTCCATTACATGATTACGGAGCCCGGTGGCGAACTGGATCTGGACACCCTGGGCGACTTGGAGACTCTTTCCGGTGTCAACGAGTATCCCACTCGTATCAAGTGCGCCATCTTGGCTTGGCACACCATGAAAGCAGCCCTCTCCGACGACTCAACAGCCATCTCCACCGAATAACGGACACCGGCGCAGCTGGGTTTTCATGGGCGTATTCTTCCATAAGATTGTTTCGGTCGAATGGATATTGCCTTGTGCTAAGATTTATTCAATCCTGATTTTAATTGGCCTACTTATTTAATGCCTCAACAGCCTGATGTCCAACTGGACGGCCTCTACGGCGATCTGGTCATGGACCACTACCGCAACCCCCGCAACCGCGCTCCCCTGAGCGATGCCGCTGTGGAGTCTGAGGAGTTCAACCCCTTCTGCGGAGACCGCACCACCCTGCAACTGTCATTGGACGAACACGGCAACGTGAGTGATGTCAGCGCAGTGGCCGAAGGTTGCTCCATCATCCAAGCCGCCACTTCCATGTTGTCCGGGCTTCTACATGGCAAGTCGTTGGACGAG
>CAVODA010000306.1:0-2712 GCA_963694265.1 Dehalococcoidia bacterium | reverse complement strand
CCGAGGAATATTACGATGTGTTCTCGGACGTCCCACAGGTACACATGAGCGCCTGGTACGACCCATATTCCAGGACCGCCACAGACAACTACCTGGCGTTGACCAACGTCAAAAAAGGACCAGTTAGTCTGCTGATAGGGCCTTGGACACACGGTCAGCGTGCAGTTACATACTCGGGCGATGTGGACTTTGGTTCTTCGTCAGTTATCGATAACAACTTGGAGATTGATTTCAATCATCTGCGATTGCGGTTTTTCGACCGGTGGCTCAAAGGTCAGGAAAACGGTTGGGAAGACTCTGCGCCGGTGAAGTTGTTTGTGATGGGCGGCGGCTCCGGGCGGAAGAACTCAGATTCGAGGTTGGAGCACGGCGGACAGTGGCGGAGTGAGAACGAATGGCCCTTGGCCCGCGCGGCAATTACGCGATTTTACCTGCAGCCTGGCGGGGGGCTTGCGCCGGAGCTTTCTGAACAGACTAATCCGCCAAGCAGTTACCTGTTCAACCCAAATAATCCGGTACCCACTGTCGGCGGGAATATATCTTCTGGACAACCGGTGATGGCCGCCGGCGGTTTCAACCAAACGGAGTCAGAGGAGTTTTTCGGCTCCAAAAAGCCGTATCTGCCGCTGGCATCCCGGCCGGACGTATTGGTATTCCAGACTGAGCCATTGGCTGATGAAGTGGAAGTTACGGGCCCAGTGTCGATCCAACTCTGGATATCTTCCAGCGCGGTGGACACAGACTTCACTGCCAAATTGGTCGACGTTTACCCTCCGTCAGTTGACTACCCAGAGGGTTACGCCCTGAACCTGACCGACGGCATCTTGCGCGTAAAATTCAGAAACTCTTGGGAGCGCACAGAACTGATGCAACCGGGAAAGGTCTACCAGGTGGAGATTAACCTGCTGCCGACGTCGAACCTCTTTGCCAAGGGACACAGAATCAGGTTAGACGTATCATCCAGCAACTTCCCGAGGTTTGACGTCAACGGCAACACGGGAGAGAACCCTGGAACGTCGTCAGTGAGGGTCATGGCGTTAAATAGCGTCTTCCACGACCAAGACAGGCCATCCCACGTGCTGCTGCCGGTGATTCCCATGTGAATCAGACAATCAAGTGACCCTAATTTAAGCGGCTCTTGATTAAGGTCATGCGGTAGTTCTCTTCATTGACGTCACCGTAAGTCTGGACTTTGAATCCAGCGCTCTCCGCCAACTTGCGCAGTTCATCGGGGCTGATGCGTGCCTGTTGCGGTGGGCCCGTCTCCGTTTCCTTCTTATGCCACTCCAGGATGTAACACCAGCCTCCGGGCCGCAGCATCTCTTTAACCGCGGTTAAAAACCGAACCCGGTCTTCTGGGTGATGGACCACAAAGGCGATGAACAGCCCATCCAGAGACTCAGCTTCCACTGGGAACGCATATTCTTCGCATTTGAGGACTTCCACGTTGCCCAGCCGGACTTCATCAACCCGGCCCTGACACGCTTCAATCATCTCGTCGGAAGTATCCAGGGCGAAGACCTTGCCGTTGATCAAGAATTTGGCCAATGGGAGGGTGAAATAACCCGGGCCACAGCCAACGTCGGCAATTATGTCTCTGGGTGTGATCGGGCAATGGGCCATGACTCGGAACGGGTCCAGTGTTTGAATTCGTTCCGGACGCAACATTCGCTCTACGGTGCTGGGCATATGTGGATGACCTGAATCAGTGGACATTAACTTATGAAACTCCCTATTTGTGGCCGCGTGTCACGCCTACTTTACAGGACTGGATGTGTCGTCGCAATCGCCTGGCACACGCTCCGTTGACACCCCTGAAACCCCATCGTACACTACCGATTGCACTTTGCTCCGGTGGGGCTTGAATCCATAGTGGATTTGCCTTGATAATCATGCTTGGCTACGCCAAAACCCCATCGCCTTCCCTGCAATTTAACCCCCAATCAACTGCAACCCAGGAGATACCCATGTCCGATTTAGCCTCGGTTTTAGCATCTGAAGATCCAGATGTGGCACGCGCCCTGGAGTTGGAAGACCAACGCCAACGCGACTGCATCGTCTTAATCGCCTCTGAGAATTATGCCAGCAAGGCCGTTCTGGAGCCGGGTGCGAGCGTGATTACCAATAAATACGCTGAGGGTTATCCCGGCCGACGCTACTACGGTGGTTGCGAGAACGCGGACATCATCGAGACGCTGGCAATTGACCGAGTCAAAGAGTTGTTTGGAGCAGAGCATGCCAACGTGCAGCCCCACAGCGGCGCTCAGGCCAATATGGCCGCCTATTTTGCCGTTTTGGAGGCAGGCGACACCGTCATGGGCATGCAATTGGATCACGGCGGCCACCTAACTCACGGAGCCGGCGTTAACTTCTCCGGCAAACTCTATAACTTCATCAATTACGGGTTGGACAAAGATACCGAGACCATTGACTACGACGAGGTTGAGCGGCTGGCTAAAGAACACAAACCGAAGCTGATTGTTGCCGGTTGCAGCGCATATCCTCGTATCTTGGATTTCCCGCGCTTCCGGGCCATCGCCGACAGTGTAGACGCACTATTAATGGTGGACATGGCCCATATCGCAGGACTAATCGCCGGTGGCGCTCACCCATCACCATTCCCCCACGCCAATATTGTGACTTCGACGACCCAAAAGAGTCTCCGGGGGCCAAGGGGCGGGTTCATACTCTGCGACCAGGATTTGGCCAGAA
>CAVODA010000305.1:0-2717 GCA_963694265.1 Dehalococcoidia bacterium | reverse complement strand
CGATCCGGCCATGGCCCCAAGGACATCGCCTTCGGCCCGGACGAGGTCAAAGCCTTGGTAGAAGAGGCAAAGTCTCAGGAGAAGTACACTATGTGCCACGCCGTCGGCGGCCCTGGCCTACGCATGTGCATCGAGGCCGGTGTTGGCTCAGTGGAGCACGGGTGCTACATCGCTGAAGACCCGGACCTGGTAAAGATGATGGCCGATCACAACACCTTCTTAACCCCGACTTTTGAGGTCTATGAGTTCCACTCCACCATCAGCGCACCCCACGTGATCGAGCGGACCAAAATTCTGATGCAGGTCCACCAGGAGAGCACTCAGATGGCTCTGGCCGCCGGTGTAAAAATTACCGCCGGAACCGACGCTGGTGGGTTCATTCACGGCGACAATGCCCGTGAAATTGAACTCATGGTGGAGCGTGGTCTGACCAATATGCAGGCCATCCAGACCGCCACTGGCTGGGCGGCTGAATGTATCGGACGCGAGAAAGACTTTGGCACGGTCACCGTGGGCAAATACGCCGACCTGCTAGTCGTGGACGGGGACCCGCTGAAGGACATAGGCGTGTTCCGGGCTGAGAACAGCATCAAGATGGTAATGAAGGGCGGCGTTGCCTACGTGGACAACCTACCCACAAATGACCTTCAAACCGCCTCCAATTAAACAGCCGCCAGCCTTTAGCTAAATAGGCAATTGGGAATAAGCAAAACGCATCGGCCTGAAGTATCATTGACCGATGCGTTTTCACGTCCTGACATTGTTCCCAGCCGCCTTCCACGACCACTTGGAATACAGCATGCTGGCCAAAGCTTTAGCACGCGACTTGGTTTCTATTGAAGTCACGGACATCAGAGACTACACCAATGACCAGCACCACACAGCAGACGATTACCAGTTTGGCGGCGGCCACGGCATGATTATGAAAGCCGACCCCGTCTTCGAAGCCACAGAGGCCGCACTATCGGGATACTCCGAAGATGAACGGGTCAAGATTCCCATAATCTTCTTCACACCTCAGGGAGAGATGCTGACCCAGAAGCTGGTTGAAGAACTGGCAGAAGCGCCGGCCCTGGCCATGATTTGCGCCCATTACGCTGGTATCGACAACCGCGTGCCAGACTTCTTAGCCACCCGGGAGATTAGCTTGGGAGACTTTGTCCTGACTGGAGGGGAACTCCCGGCAATGGCCCTGATCGACGCTGTATCTCGGCTGGTACCCGGAGTCATTGGATCTCCAGAGAACGTGACAGAGGACTCGATTTCATCGGGGTTGCTCCAACACCCGCTATACACTCGCCCGGCCGAGTTCCGGGGCATGGAAGTTCCGGATATATTACTCTCCGGCCACCATGCGAACATCGATAAGTGGCGTCGGGAGCAATCCCTGCAGCGCACATTGGAGCGTCGGCCTGACCTGCTTTTGACCGCCGACTTTAGCCCCGCGGATTTCAAGTACCTCAGAACGCTGGGCTACGAGCCACCCAGCAGCACGGAGTAATCCCAAAACGAATGGCACAGTCAGATTTTAAGTTCAAAACCTCGGTCCGCGTCCGCTGGATGGAGTGCGACGCCCAGGGCATTGTCTACAACGGCGCTTATCTGGGATACCTGGAAATAGGCCAGGCTGAGTACTACCGCAACCTGGGTTTTGCCATCTACACCATCCCGGAAAGTGGGTATATCGACTTTGCCGTAGTCAAAAGCACATTGGAATTCAAGGCCTCAGCCAAGGTTGATGAGATCATTGATCTGTACGTCCAAATCTCCAAGATTGGCAACACCAGCCTCACGCTAAACATGGAGATTTACCCGGCGGGGAGCGACAGGCTGCTGACGGAGATTGAGACCATCTACGTGGGATATGACGCTGTCACCGAGTCCAGCAAGCCGGTACCTGACGACATTAGACTGTTGATCACCCATTACGAGGACACCGGCGAAATCCTACCAATGGACCAGTTTCCTGATTTGTCCAAAGCGATAGCTTTTACCAAGAAATAAGTCGTCACAACATTGACGATTTCCGTAAGCCTGGCTAGACTAAAACCCGTCCTGGTACCCTCATTCGCGGAAGGCTACAAGCTAACCGCTGAGAGCTGATCGCAATAAATGGCCCGATTATTTGACCTCCATATACACACGACCAAAGGCAGCAGCGATAGCAGCCTAACCCCGGAAGACCTCATATTAGAAGCAGACCGCCTGGGTCTGCGCGGCCTGTGTCTCACTGAACACTCTGGCCCCTGGGATCGTCACGAGTTCAAGCAGTTTGCCGCACTCCACAACGTGGTGCTGATTCGCGCTATGGAAGTGGAGACTGACTACGGTCACATGCTGGCTTTCGGCTTAGACCGTTATCAAGCTGGCTTCAACAAAGCCGCCGAACTTCGCAAGGCCGCCACCGCAGCCGGCGGGTTCGTCATCACGGCCCATCCCTTTCGTGGCGTGTTAAGTGGCGGGCACCGAAGTAGGGCGCTGATCTACCAATCAATTGACGACCCGCTGCCAGAAGTTCCGGAAGATGCCCTGGATCACCCGGTCTTCAAGTTGGCCGATGCTATTGAAGTTGCCAATGGGGGCACTGTTGACCGCGAAAACGATTTTGCCATGGCCGTTGCCGGACTGCTGAAGATGCCGATTACCGGCGGCAGCGATGCCCACTCCACCCACGGCTTAGGCAAGTTCCTGACCGAGTTCGATGACGAGGTCAATAC
>CAVODA010000304.1:0-2759 GCA_963694265.1 Dehalococcoidia bacterium | reverse complement strand
CGACGATTACAACATTGGAATCGCCTTTGTGGGCATCGACCCAGGCGGCGTCCACCAGTAATTCGTCACGTGTGTATTGCTCTGTTGCCATAGTAGTTAAGACTCCTTAGGTTGGATCGTTCCGACCGCAGAATTTGGGCCTCTGCCGCAGGTATTTAATGCACCAATCAGCAGAGGCCCAAATTGTAGATTATGTAGTGTAGGCGGTCAATCAACTACGGTTAGACAAGCTTCAATAGCCCTTCTGATCTGGCTTCAGACCTACCTACTAACCCTTCTTGCCGCGATACTATGGGCCAGTTAGAATAGGGCCACTTAAAATCAATACCGGCAGACGCCATTGTCCGCCGCATCGGAGCCTCCACGATCCATGAAATTCGGTATGTTTGTACTCCCTTCCTGGCCCCAGCATGACCCGTCCCATCAGAGCCGGCTCTACCATGAAATGATTGAACAGATTCAGTACGCAGAGGAGTTGGGATTCGAGTCAGTTTGGCTGGCAGAACACCACTTCACCCGCTTTGGCATAGTGCCCTCCGCCCTGCCGTTGGCCACCTACGTGGCCGGTGTTACCAAGAAAATACGCATCGGCACTGGCGTGAGTGTACTGAACTTCCATGACCCAGTATTCATGGCTGAAGAGACGGCTATGTTGGATCTGCTGAGCGACGGTCGTCTGGACTTTGGCATCGGTCGTGGCCAGGTAGTCTATGAATACGCCAACTTCAAAGTCGATTACGCAACCAGGACCCAGCGCTTCAACGAAATAGTCGACATCATATTGGGCCTTTGGAGCACACCCGGGTTCACCTACCACGGTGAGCACTACCAGGTAGACGACCTGACCATTGCCCCCAACCCCATCCAGAAGCCCCATCCGCCACTGTACTTTGCCGTATCCAGAACCCCAGGCACCATTGAAGACGCCGTGTCCCGTGGCCTGCCCATGTTGACCAGTGCCAACACCCCGGACGAAGATGTACTTGGCCTACGGGAGCTATATGCCACCAGGTGCGCGGAGAAGGGCATAGAACCCCAGTGGGATAACATGCCGTTCTTCCGGGTTACTTACGTTGGAGAAGACCAGAAAACAGCTGAGGAAGACACCCGTGCGGCCATGGATTGGGTGGCCGACCTCAATGGCTACCGCCGCACCCTAACTGGCGGCAGCGAGATCTACGCCGACTTGGACAACTGGATCAAGACCAGGCCTGAAGAGCCGCCAACATTTGAGTCTCGGTTGAAGAGCACGGCTAAAGTAGGCACGCCCGACAAGCTTGTCGAAGCGATCAAAAACCTGCGTGACAATCACAATGTCCAGTATTACACCGCGCACTTCTCCTACGGCAACATGGAGCACGAAAAAGTTATGCGGTCTATGAAACTTTTCGCCGAAGAAGTAATGCCGAAGTTCAAGTAGCTGACAGCTATCAGCAATCAGGGAATCTGCGCCCAGAGCGCGTCTAAATAGCTAGCAGCTGAAGGCTGTGAGCTGAGGAGCTAACCATGGTTCAGAAAGGACAAATCGACCATCTGCTTCAGGAAACCAGTCAAATATTGCCGCCGCCATCCCTGGTCCAGCAGGCCTATCTCCAAGACCATGACGCCGCCTACCTGAGGTCAGTGAACTCCCCGGAAGCCTTCTGGGAAGACGTGGCGATGGAGTTGGAGTGGTCCAAACCCTGGGACAAAGTTTTTGAGTGGGATTACCCAACTTTTAAATGGTTCTTGGGCGCCAAGTGCAATATCACGGTCAACGCTCTGGACCGGCACCTGATTAACGGCAACCACAATAAGGCCGCTTTCATATTTCTGGGTGAAGACGGCTCAGAGAGGGTCTACACCTACGGACGCTTGGCCCAATCGGTCAACCGGTTCGCCAATGGCCTGAAATCTCTGGGCGTGAAGAAGGGTGACCGCGTGGTCATCTACATGCCTCTGTCCCCAGAAGGTGCCATCGCCATGCTGGCCTGCGCCCGTATCGGCGCGGTTCACAGCGTTGTTTACGCCGGCTTCAGCGTTGGATCTCTGAGAGGCCGCATCGAGGATGCCCAAGCCAAGGTGGTTATCACTGCGGACGTCGGCTACCGACGCGGCATAGAGGTTGACCTGAAGGGCATCTGCGACGAAACAGTCAAGGATATGGCCCTGGTGGAAAAGGTTGTTGTCTGGAGTCGTAAAGGCCCGCCGGAGAACCCCAGTCGAAAAGATGTCGATTTCGAACAGTTGATGGCTGACAGCAGCATTGATTGTCCTGCTGAAGAGATGGACTCTGAGGACCCGCTGTACATCCTTTACACCAGCGGCACCACTGGCACACCGAAGGGCGTGCAACACGTCCACGGTGGCTACATGGTGGGTACTTACTACCATTTCAAGACCTTCTGGGACGTTAAAGACGACGACGTTTTCTGGTGTACCTCGGACATTGGCTGGGTCGTTGGCCATAGCTACATCGTCTATGCGCCTTTGGTCTCTGGGGCCACCACAGTCTTCCGAGAAGGGGCCATTGACTATCCGGACCCCAGCGTCTTCTACTCGATCATTGAAAAATATGGCGTGAACGTAATCTTTACCGCCCCCACGCTGCTCCGGATGCTGATGCGTTACGGAGAGGAATACCCGCTGAAGTACAACCTGAAATCGCTGCGGTTCCTGACCTGTGCTGGTGAACCGCTGAACCCCGAAGCCCTGAAGTGGACCTACGAGTTCATCTGCGGCAACGGTGAGTGGGGCCACATAGTGGATAACTGGTGGCA
>CAVODA010000303.1:0-2760 GCA_963694265.1 Dehalococcoidia bacterium | reverse complement strand
TCTTGGGCCAGTTCGCCCGGGAAGAGGGCCTGTTCCGGATGGAGGAGGCCGTCCGCAAGATGACCGCGCTGCCAGCCCAACGCCTGGGCCTCCAGGACCGGGGCATTTTGCGGGACGGCATGAAGGCCGACGTAGTGGTCTTCAACCCCGAAACAGTGGAGGCCAAGGCCACGTTCGATGACCCGAAACAATATCCAGAGGGCATCCACTACGTCATCGTCAACGGGAAGTTGGTCATAGATAACGGCATCCACACCGGAGCACTACCCGGCCGAGCGTTGAAATCTCAATAAAGCTAATTCATTTCAGGTGGGTTAGAATCAGTATTCAATACGTTTCCTAAAGACGTTTTCTAATGAGTTTTGTATGACGCCTCAACACGCAGTTAAAGCAACTATCAGACGAGGGGACGAATACTACGTCGCAGAGTGTCTGGAAATCGCTGTGGTGACCCAAGGCGTGACCCTAGACGAGACAGTAGAAAACCTCAGACAAGCTGTGGCGCTCCATCTGGAAGGTGAAGATCCGGCGGATTTTGGACTGGCCAAAGATCCTTGGATCCTATTGACGTTTGAGCTGGAGCTAGCGGGTGCCCAGACTTAAGCGTCTTTCCGGTCCAGAACTGATAAACATTTTGGAGTTGTTCGGTTTTCGCATGATTTCCCAACGGGGCAGCCATGTGAAACTCCGGCGTGTTGGGCCAGGTGGAGAAAACCAAACCCTCACAATCCCGAATAATCGACAACTGGACGTGGGAACTTTACAGGCAATCTTCAGACAAGCCGGGCGTTTTGTATCTCAAGAAGCATTAAGGGACGTCTTTTACGCGGATTAAGTTGAATTACCTAGCTTGTTGGGTCATGTTGCATAAGGCATAATCCATAGTCGAATAAAGTTACGAAAAACCACTGACGGTTGATAGCTCGGCTGATAGCTGAATTCTGACAGCCAAAGAGGACACAACAATGGACTTCGAACCCCAATACACTCCGGAACAAGAAGAGTTTCGCCAGGAGGTCAAGACCTGGATGAAAGAGAACATGCCTCCCGGCATCGTTCACCCGGCCGACCCCATAGACCTGACGGAAGAGCAATACCAATTGCGGCGTGAATTTGGCCGCAGACTGGGCACCAAGGGCTGGCTCTGGTCCACCGCAGCTACTGAGTACGGCGGCGGTGGATTGGATGTGGAGCACGCGATTGTTTTGGAAGAAGAAGCAGAAGCTGCCGGCCTGACCATTCCCCCGTTCTACGATTCAGGCGGAAGGCTCGGCGGTGCGTCCATTGTTGTTTGGGGAACTGACGAACAAAAGAAGTTCTTCCTGCCTCCCATATTCACGGGGGCAGTCCGCACCTGGCAGTTGCTCTCTGAGCCAGAGGCGGGTTCCGACCTGGCAAACGTTAAGACCACGGCAGTCAAGGACGGCGACGACTACATCATCAACGGCCAGAAGGTCTTTGTTGGCAGCTCATTGGGTTGCGACTTCATGTGGACCCTTACTGTCACCGACACCGAGGCCAAACGCCATGAGAACCTGGGCTGGTTCATGATTGACGCGACCCTGCCCGGAATCACCGTGCAGCCCATGGACCTGCTGATCTCCGGCGGAGAGTCGGGCGCTGGTTCCGGTGTGAAGAACACCGTGTTCTTTGACAACGTTCGCGTGCCGGCTTTCAACCTAATCGGTGGCCACAACCAAGGCTGGAAAGTAGCTACCACTCACTTGGAACTTGAACACGGCACCGGTGGCAGGATCAGCCGAAACCCAGTGGTTGACCGTCTATTCGATTACTGTAAAACCACCAATCGCCGCGGCGAGCCCATCACCAAAGACCCGGATGCTCGGGAAAAGCTGGTTGACGTCCATATCGAACAGGAAATAGTCCGCTTGTTCCAGTTGCGTAACTACTGGATGCGACATAGCGGCATCTCCACGACCTATGAAGGCCCCCAGGCTTCTTACCTGCGGAAGACCCTGGGCCTGAAGATGTCTCGGCACATCCTGGACATCCTTGGACCGGCCTCACTTACGTTTGACCCAGAACTTGGGGCATCGGAAGGCCACATGGAAGCCCACGCACGGGCCGGAATTATCGCCATCCACCCGGGCGGCACCACCGACATCCAGAAGGTGATCATGTCCCGCCGTATCGGCATCGGCCGAGAAGTCCGCGAGAAAGCCGGCGCACTGGGTTAAACGCTTTTAAATAAACCAAAATCGGCTGGTGGCTAAAAGCTGACAGCTATTTTCCCGAGGAAAAAACATGGACCTGTCCTTAACCCCTGAACAAGAGATGCTTAAGACCGCGGTGAGGAGCTTTGTACAGCAGGAATACCCCAAAGAGACCCTGCTGAAGATTGCCTCACCCACCGAGTCCACCCCTACGGAGCCCTGGGAGCAATTGATCAAGACCGGCTGGCTGGGCATTTTGATTCCCACCGAGTACGGCGGTGAGGGTGGCTCGTTCACCGATGCCGGTGTGCTCTTTGAGGAGCTGGGCCGCGGCCCCGTTCCCGGCCCTCACCTAAGTTCTGCAGTGGTCGCCGCGTTAACCCTATTGGAGGGAGCCACCGAGGAACAGAAGAAAGAATGGTTGCCGCTCATGGCCACCGGCGAAGTTCGCATGGTGGTCGCCATTACAGAGGATGATTTTGGCTGGCTGGAAAGCGATGTTCAACTGTCCTCCGAACAAACCGGCGGCAGACTGACTCTCAATGGCAGCAAGTCCTACGTGTTTGACGGCGAGACCGCCACCCAC
>CAVODA010000302.1:0-2774 GCA_963694265.1 Dehalococcoidia bacterium | reverse complement strand
CCGACCTGAAAGAGTTCACCTACTGGCTTCACAAACGCCGCATAAATCTCTGGGACCCGGCCAGGGTTGCCAGCGACACCCGTAAAGCCATCCGGCGTTTGGAACTACTGGAACAGAGCAAAACCCCATAAACTCCCCGGACCCACCCCGGCAAGTACCATACGGCGCGATTACCTCAAAAACCCTGGGTAAGATTCCACCGGCACCACATCTAAGCCCTCTTTAGCCTGTTGTCGCCCGTAAAACGTCTTAGAAAGCGAAACAGCCTCTTTTAGGCGTGGGGCACCGTCGGCCGCAAGTTAATCCAGGAAACCCGGTGCACCGGTTTTTATGGACGCTCTATAACGGCGAATGATATATTTGCTCATGGCCTGTTGCAGAATTTTGCGCCTAGGCCGTTTGCCCACACCACCCAGCGACACGGAGAAAAATTCCGGGAATGACTTCCGCTCAGATGCCCAGTGCGTACAACGCAGCCGACGTTGAACAACGCATCTACCAAGACTGGCAGAATAAAGGCTATTTCAACGCCAAGATCGTGGAAGGCCAAGAGCCCTACGTGATCATCATGCCCCCGCCCAACGTCACCGGGGAGCTGCACTTGGGCCATGCCCTGGAAAAGGCCATTGAAGACGCTTTAGTCCGTTGGCGCAGGATGAGCGGTGTGCCAACCCTGTGGCTACCGGGTACCGACCATGCGGGCATCGCCACCCAATGGGCCGTTGAGCGACAACTGGCCACTGAAGGCACCAGCCGCCACGACCTGGGCCGCGAGAAGTTCTTGGAAAGAGTCTGGGATCACGTTGGCAAGACCGGCGGCATCATCCATGAGCAGTCCCGCCGTCTAGGCATCTCCGCCGATTGGGATCGTCTCACTTTCACCCTGGATCCGGGCCCGTCCAAGGCCGTCCGCACCACCTTCGTAAACCTGTACAAAAAAGGTCGTATCTACCGCCACGAGCGCATCATCAACTGGTGCACCCGCTGCGCCACCGCCCTGAGTGACTTGGAAGTTGATTACCAGGATGTGGACGGCAATCTCTACCACATCCGTTACCCACTTGAGGATGACCCCAAGTCGTTCATCACCGTTGCCACTACCCGGCCCGAAACCATGCTTGGTGACACCGGAGTGGCCGTGCACCCAGAGGATGATCGCTACAGCAACCTGATCGGCAAGAATGTTGTATTGCCCATCATGGACCGGCCAATCCCAGTGGTCGGCGATGAAGCCATTGACCGCGAGTTCGGCACCGGTGCCCTGAAAGTAACACCCGCACACGACCCAATCGACTTTGAGATTGGCGAGCGTCACGGCCTGGATGTCTTCAATGTCATTGGATTGGACGGTAACCTGACGGCAGCTGCCGGTAAATACAGTGGCGTTGACCGTAACGAAGCCCGTGTGAAAGTGGTTGAAGAACTGGACCAGTTAGGCCTTTTGGATAAGGTGGAAGGACATCGCCATTCAGTGGGGCACTGCCAGCGTTGCAGCTCGGTGGTCGAACCTCTGGTCAGCCTGCAGTGGTTCGTAAATCTGGGCGGCCATCAAGAAGCTGATAGCATCGCAGGCAAGGCCCACGCCGCAGTGGCCGACGGCGACATCAAAGTCGTCCCGGAACGCTTCACCCGCGTCTACCTCAACTGGCTGGAGAATATCAGAGATTGGTGCATCAGCCGCCAACTGTGGTGGGGACACCGGATTCCCGTCTGGTATTGCTCGGCGTGCGAGCACATGACGGTGACGGTGGAAGACCCCGACAAGTGCGAGAGCTGCGGGAGCGCTGAGATAGAACAGGATGGCGACGTCCTGGACACCTGGTTCAGCTCCGGACTCTGGCCTCACTCAACCCTGGGCTGGCCCGAACAAACGTCAGATCTGAAGTACTTCTACCCAACGGCGGTTTTGGAAACAGGGTATGACATCCTTTTCTTCTGGGTTGCCCGAATGATCATGTTGGGTATTGAGAACACGGGCGAAGTCCCCTTTAAGACTGTGTTCTTGCACGGCCTGATCCGCGACGCTACCGGCGCCAAGATGAGCAAGACTCGCGGCAACACCCTGGACCCGCTGGAACTCATTGAGCGGTTCGGTACCGACGCCCTGCGATTTGCCCTCACAACTGGCACGGCACCGGGCAACGACCTGCGCTTTGGTGAGAACCGGCTGGAAGCGGCGAGAAACTTTGCCAACAAGGTCTGGAACGCCTCCCGGTTCGTAATCTCGGGCCTCGGCGAGAAGTCAGACCTGGAAGGCTGGCACGACCTTCCCCCTGGCGAAACCCCCGAACACCGCGAGGACCGCTGGATTGTCAGCCGTCTGGACCGTGTCACCGCCGAAGTTAACGAGTCCCTCCGCAGCTTTGAACTTGGTGACGCCCAGCAGAAGCTCTATGACTTCTTCTGGAACGACTACTGCGACTGGTACATCGAGATGGCCAAGTTGCGGCTGCGCTCCGGAGAGGGGCCGTCGCCCTCGCGTACCCTGGTGCACGTTTTGGAACGCAGCCTGCGCCTGCTGCATCCCTTCATGCCCTTCATCACTGAGGAGATCTGGCAGAACCTACGCTCCAAACTCCCGGCGGAAGGCAGTTCGGTCGAGTCCATCATGATTGCCGAGTACCCCACTGCTGATGAGCCTCGTTCCGACACCCAAGCTGAGGAAGAGATTGGATTGGTGATGCAGGCCATCCGCGCCGTAAGAAACACCCGCGCCCAACTTCGCATACCCGCCGGGCAACGTCTGGAAGCCCAGTTTGAAACCAACGGCATGC
>CAVODA010000301.1:0-2775 GCA_963694265.1 Dehalococcoidia bacterium | reverse complement strand
CCCGTGTCTCAAGGCATTCACAATCACCAACGAAGAGGCTCTTGCCAAGACTCTTGGAGCCGATGGATTGGCGGCTTTGCGGCACGCCACCGACCACGCACAAGAGGCCATTGAAACGTGGAAGACAACTGAGCCCAGAGTCTTTGGTCATCTCATTGCTGGGACCGATAAGCTTTTCAACCTGAAATCAAAATTCCAACACATGATAGGTTCTTTACCCGGAGCTGACGCAGCAGCAGAATTATTCTTGAACAGCGGTATAGACCGGTGGGAGAAGGGATCTCGGATAGATTCCACTCAGGCCGCCGAGTTGCGACCGCGCCTGGCTTCAGATGAAGCAAAACGCGCCACCAAGCGTATGGGTGTCCATTTGGTAATGAGCGTAGTAATTGCTCTGCCCATCGCTGGCATCCGCAGTCTAGCCAGGTTCTTTTGGACACTGTTCTTCTGGGGTCGAACGCAATTCCGAAGAGTGTTCCGTAGAGGGGATTTAGAGACTAGAGCTATGCCTAACGTACATACACCGCTGGTGATGGTCTTATCGCTGATTCCCCTAGTTGGCGGCGTGGCCTATCTTATGTCGACGCCGCTGCGAAGCAGGATTCTTATCCGCCTGATGCTGGATCAAACGGCGTGGAAATTGCCCTTTAAGCTCTACCGAAGAGCACACATTGGCCGCTTATTGGCGCCCCGTCCCAAATAATTGTTCCTTGGCCTAGTAGCATTAACGGGCCATATCGTAGAGGTACGCGTCGTAGCTCTCACAGAGCAAAGACGAGGCGAGATTCCTTAAGCGAAGATCGCCTCTTTTATCGCCAGGATGTCTTGCCGAATTTGACCGTTCTCGGTAACCTCACCATTGATCTTGCCGGCACCGTGAATCACCGTGGAATGGTCGCGACCGCCCAGCAGCCGGCCAATCTTGGTGGGAGAAAGCTCCAACTCGTAGATCAGCAGATACATGGCAACTTGGCGGGCCAGGGCCACCTTCTTGGTGCGGTCTTTAGCCATCAGATCGTGAACAGAAAGGGCGTAGAAAAGTGCCACCTGCTCGAATATCCGCTGCGGGTCAATGGACCGGGTGTCCGTTTCTGGTGCCATCTCGTTCAAGATTTGAAGGGTCGATTCCAGAGTGATGTTTACGTTCATCAACTGGGAGTAGGCCACCATCCGGTTTAGGCTGCCCTCAAGCTCCCGCACGTTCCGCTGGACGCGTTTAGCAATCAGTTCGATCACATTATCTTCCATCTCCACCCGGAGTTGGTTGGCCTTGTTGGCCAAAATCGCCATGCGGGTTTCCAGGTCCGGCGGTTGGATATCTGCGATTAGACCCCACTCGAAGCGGGAGCGCAGCCGGTCTTCCATGGGAGCTAAATCTCGGGGTGGGCGATCAGATGAGATAACCACCTGGTTTCCGGCGTTATGCAGGTCGTTGAACGTGTGAAAGAAACCCTCGTGGGTCTGTTCCTTGCCGCTGAGGAATTGAACGTCGTCGACGAGCAGCACTTGTACCCCGCGATAGCGACGCCGAAAATCCTCAGTGGTTCGGTTGCGAATGGCGGTGATGAACTCGTTAGTAAACTGCTCTGATGTCACGTACAGAACTGACATGCCCCGGCTGGCGCAGGTCTTGCCAATCGCTTGGAGTAGGTGCGTTTTGCCCAGTCCGGCGCCCGAGTGCAAGTACAGAGGGTTGTAGGTCTGCCCGGGGGATTCAGCCACGGCTTTGGCCGCGCTCAGGGCCAGCCGATTGGACGGGCCAGCCACAAACGAGTCAAACGTGTACTTTGGGTTGAAGGACCTAATTTCAAACAGCGGCGGCGCGGTTGGCGTTGCACTTACTTTCTGATTCGGCGGCGGTGGTGCCTGTTCTACAGCGTAGAAATCGCCTTCCGACTTGACCCTTAGTTGTAGCTCAAACTCCCGCCCGGAGACCTTTTTAAGGGTCTTTTGGAGGGCATGATACATCCGGCGTTCCAACCACTCCACGGCGAAGGAGTTGGGTGCCTCGACAACAAACGAAAGTTCATCATATGAAATGCCTTCCGTTGGCTTTAGCCAAGTCTCATAGGTAGGGCGTGGGAGCTGCAACTGGAGATCTCCCAACACTGCCCGCCATACCCCACGGGCCGTAGACTCACTCATGAGTCTGCTCCCACCCCAGTTGCAGCTCCCACACTCTCCCCCATCATTCTCATTAATATTCAGTGCCCTTTAAGTATTCCGGTGGCACATTTACCGGTCTTGCCAATAATTTAGTTTTTAAGTACCTGATTTTTCAGCCGGTTCAGCGTAAAATCGCCTCTAAAAAAAGCAACATAACACCTTTAGACGTTTCCGCCCTGATTGAAAATTGCCGCGCCAGTTTGGGTACTTGTGGTAACGGTCAGACCCATCAGGGCCTGTACCGAGTAAACTTCTACTAATCGTCCATTGGCCACCTGCGGCAGTGACCATCATGCTTTCGGAAAGGAACTTTGCTATTTGTACCAGAGCCGAAATTTTGAGTTTCGATTCCTAGAACCGTTGCCCAAGACCGTGGCTCGGGTGCCGTTCAACTTGGTATTGGGACGTTAGCAACATCTCCGAGAAAATGTCAACAGGGAATTAGGGCAATCTCGTTTTTTACTATTTTAAAACTTCGAATATAAATTGACCTAAAATCCGCTGTTTTGAATCTAACAACCGCCCTAATCGTCCTATCTTAAAATCGCCTTGTCCTCAGGGTCTATTTTCGGCGGAGCCGGAGCACGTTGCCTTATCAGGTCATTTGCG
>CAVODA010000300.1:0-2776 GCA_963694265.1 Dehalococcoidia bacterium | reverse complement strand
CATGACTACAGGCACAGAATTACTGGAAGGACTCAACCCCGCGCAGAAAGAGGCCGTCGAAACCGTCGATGGCCCGCTGCTCATCGTAGCTGGACCCGGCAGCGGCAAAACCCGGGTGATTACCCACCGCATCGCCTACCTGGTCCGCGAATACGGCATCAACCCCTACAACATCTTGGCCATGACCTTTACCAACAAGGCGGCCAAAGAGATGCGAGAACGGCTGGAGCGGCTGGTCGGCTCCCGCAGCGACGCCATGACCGTGGGCACGTTCCACTCGTTTTGCGCCAAGCTGTTGCGCTGGGACGGCCAGGTTTTAGGCCTAGAATCCAACTACTCCATCTACGACGCCGATGACCAGCTCAAGATTCTCAAAGAATCCATGGAGCTGGCCGACGTGGACCCCAAGAAGTTCGCTCCTCGCGCCGTGCTTGGGATCATCTCCAAAGCCAAGAACAACCTCTGGGACTCCCAGGCCTTCGCCAAGAACGTTGACCTAGACAACTACTTTGAAGAGACCTGTTCCAGGGTCTATAAGCACTACGAAGAAGCCCTCACCCGCAACAACTCACTGGACTTTGACGACCTTCTGATGAAGTCGGTCCAACTGCTGCGGGAGTTTCCTGAGGTCAGACAAAAGTACCAGAACCGCTACAAGTACATCATGGTGGACGAATTCCAAGACACCAACATTGCCCAGTACCAGCTGGCCAAGTTCCTGGGCGAGGTCCACCACAACATCTGCGTAGTCGGCGATCCCGACCAGTCTATCTACTCCTGGCGCAGCGCGGACATCCGCAACATCCTGAGCTTTCAGCAGGATCACGCCAATTCCAAGACCATCACGCTGGACCAGAATTACCGGTCCACTTCCACCATCCTGGACGCCGCCAAGAATCTGATTTCCATTAATGGCCAGCGCATCCAGAAGGACTTGTTTACCGACAATTCCAAAGGGGAGTTAGTCCAGGTACGCGAGGCTTACGACGAGGGTGAAGAGGCGGCTTTTGTGGTTTCAGAGTCTGCTCGCCTGGTGCGTGAAGAAGGGTTCAAGCCCGGCGACTGCGCCATCATGTACCGGGTCAACGCCCAGTCCCGCGCCTTAGAAGAAGCCTGCCTGCACCGAGGCACCAAGTACCGGCTGGTGGGCGGCGTCCGTTTCTACAAACGGCGCGAGGTCAAGGACCTGATGGCCTACCTGCACATGGTCTTCAACCCCCTTGACGACATTAACCTGGGTCGGGTGATTAACATCCCGCCTAGAGGCATCGGAGCCAAGTCCATGCAGGTGCTGGCCGATTACGCCAGAGTCAAAGGCTACGGCCTGTTTGAAGCCATGCAGGACATCGCTGCCGCCCGGCTGGGTGGTGAAGAATGCCCCGTGGACGTCACCAAGAGAGCGGCAACGTCGTTCGCCGACTTTGCAGTCACCATGGAAAAGCTCATTGGGCAGAGTCAGACCCTGCCCGTGGTGGACCTGGTTGACCGGGTGCTGGAAGATACCAGATTCAAGTACTACATCCAGGAGAGCGATGACAGCCCCCAGGAGCGCTGGGAGAACATACTGGAACTCCGCAACATGGCCCAGGAGTTCAACGCCGAGGCACCGCCGGACGGTCTGGCCACGCTGCTAGAACGACTGTCCCTGGTGGCTGACGTGGACAACTACGAGGACGAAGAAGACTCCATCACTTTGATCACCCTGCACCAGGCCAAGGGCCTCGAGTTCCCGGTGGTGTTCATCGTTGGTATGGAAGAAGGGATACTGCCCCACAGTCGGTCCCTGGACTCTGAAGATCAGATGGAAGAGGAGCGCCGCCTCTGCTACGTGGGCATGACCCGCGCCGAGAAACGCCTCTACCTGACACGCGCCTTCCACAGGACCGTGTATGGCAGCTCCATGGCCGGCCTCGCCTCTCGATTCCTGCGCGACATCCCACCCGAATTGATTACCTCCGGCACCGGCACCGGCGCTGGCACTATCGAACGCGGCACTGGCAACAAGGCCGACGGCGGCTTTGCGCCCAAGCGTCCATCTTGGAACGCCTGGCAGCCACCAACGCCGATCGTAAATCGAGACCACCCGGTGACAGAACGTCCAACCCTGGCGCTGGGAGATTCGGTACGTCACTCGTCGTTTGGCGAGGGTGTAGTGACCAGCTTGGAAATCACCGCCGCCGACACCGAGGTCACCATTCAGTTCGCCGGCGGAGTGGGTGTAAAACGCCTGCTGCTGAGCTTCGCCCCACTAGAGAAGATAGGCTAGACCCTCCAGCCATTGCGTAAGGCCTTCGTAGGCGTGGGTTTTCAACCCACCGTGTCACTTATATATGCCGGTCAGCGAACGGAGACAATTAACGGCCAACCTCACTCCCTCAGAAATCGGAAGCGGTCACGGGCATCGTTGATGACCCGCAGGGCAGGTTAAAAACCCGCGCCTACATAACTGACATGATTCACGGTTGACCAACCGTAGATTGGAGAATTAAATCCATATGGCCAACGAACTGCAGTCCAGTCGGGTTCAAATAGCCGATTCACACCGCGCGATACAAGACTACTGTTGGGAGCAGGGTTGGACCGATGGCCTCCCGGTTGTCCCACCCACCGAGCCCCTGGTGCGGGAGATGCTCTCCGGCTACGGCGGCAAGCCCTCAGACTCGCTGGGCCGCATCCAGCCTGGTAACTCCCTGGTCACTCTAGAGAAACTGGCAGTGAACGCCGTCATGGCCGGTTGCCTGCCGGAGCACTTCCCCGTGGTGGTGGCAGCGTTAAA
>CAVODA010000299.1:0-2781 GCA_963694265.1 Dehalococcoidia bacterium | reverse complement strand
CAAATTGTTGAAAGCGCTATTTTTTTGCCCAACGAATACAGATAACAATAGGCCCCTCATTTGAGGGGCCTATATTTTTGCCACATGCGAACCGAGATTCAATTGGTGAAGTAACTATGCGAGCGTCTGCGCATTTGCCTGAAATTCCGGCATGACGTCTTTGGCGAAACGGCGCAGGGTTGATATACCCGCTGGACAATTCAGCAGCACGTACTCAACTCCGATACTCTGTAGGGCTTGAATCTGCTCGCTCACATACTCGGATGTGCCGTAAATGACGCCAGCCTCGGCAGCCTCGCGAGTGTCTTGGAAGCTGGATTGCTGGGCTAGCTCCTGAGTCCGCCGTCTGGCTGAGACTCGGTTATCTATCGCTTGGTCGTACTCCTTTGAGTTGTCCACTATGTTCACGGACCGGGCCACCGCCACGCTCATCGGGTTAAACGTCCGGCCCAGAGATTCGACCTCCGATTTAAATAGGGCTACTTCCTCGGCAATGGTCTCAAATGAGTCAAATTGCCCCAAGAGCATGTTGAATCCAAGTTTGGCCACCTGCTTGATCGACCGAGGACTACCGGCGCCCATCCACAGTTGCGGGTGCGGTTTTTGAACGCTTGATGGTTCCACAACCACGCTCTCGTATTGCCAGTACTGCCCTTTGTGTGACCAGGGCGAGTCTGAGGTCCAAGCCTTCAGCATTATCCCCAGACACTCTTCAAAACGGGCGTCGGCCTCGGCTGTTGGCATCGCGAACCCCTCAAATTCCTTGAGGCGATACCCCTTGCCGATTCCGGCATCAACTCGGCCACCGGACAACAGGTCCAAAGTGGCGATCTGTTCTGCCAGCAAGACCGGGTTATGCCACGGCAACACGATGACCGCCGTCCCCAGGCGCAGTGTAGTCGTCCTAGCTCCAATCCAGGTCAGTAGGTTGAGTGTTGCGGACACCTGCCCAAAGCCGGTGAAGTGGTGCTCCACTAAGAAAGTGCTGTGGTAGCCAAGGGACTCGGCCTCAACGTTGCGGTCTACAAACTCTCTAAACCCAGCGCCGCTATCCACGTTGGGGCCGCCGCGTAGGGCCTGGGCGCTCCCGAACATTCCAAACTGCATGACCAATCCTAATTTCAATATTTGAATCTGGAGAGACTTTACCACGAGCTTTGGCGAAGTAATCCGAAACAGTAGGTTTAGGGATAAAATGGCGTGGAAATGATTGCGAATTTAACGGATTCCCCTTCTCTGGATATTTAGTGGGAGACCAGCCATCGGGTGTTTCTATTGACTGAAAGCTCTACGCAAACCAGGAACCAACTGGAACGTAACAAGTTAAATCTGGGATTGTTTGGCTCCAACTGCTCCGGTGGTTTGGCGGTAACAACTGTGCCAGAACGCTGGGAAGCCAGCTGGGAGAACAATCAAAAACTAGCACGTATGGCCGACGACGCCGGGATGGAGTTCATGCTGCCCCTTGGTCGCTGGAAGGGCTACGGCGGCCTAACCGACCACAACGGCTCCAGTTTTGAGACTCTGACTTGGGCTACCGGCATACTCGCCAGCACGCAGAACATCATGGCATTCGGCACTGTGCACGTCTCACTGTTTAATCCGGTGGTCGCTGCCAAGCAGATTGTGACCGCAGATATTATTGGCGGGGGCCGCTTTGGTCTTAACATAATCTGTGGCTGGAACATCGATGAATTCGACATGATGGGCGTGGACCTGGCCCTGCATGACGACCGGTACGACCAAGGGCAGGAATGGATCGATATCGTCAACCAGGCATGGAGCTGCCCAGAGCCTTTTGACTATGACGGCAAATACTACAAAGTTAAAAAGACCAACATCTATCCCAAACCCCACGGTGGTGGACGGCCATTGATCGTTTGCGCCGGAAATTCTGATCGTGGACGTGAGTACGCAGCTCAGAACGCCGACATGATGTTCACCAACCTACGGGACAGCCTGGATGATGTGCTGGAAAATACGTCTACGCTCAGAAAAATGGCTGCCAATTACGGGCGCAAAATCGGTGTGTTCTCCAACGTCTCGATAGTCTGCCGCCCTACCCAGCAGGAGGCGGAAGATTACTTTCATTATTACGCCGTGGAGCATGCTGATCATGATGCCGTGGAAAACATGATCGTAGGCCGGGGTCTAGTAAAACCTGATACCACCGAGGAGCGACTTCAGGCGATGCGCATCCGTGCGGCGGGAGGACACGGCGCATTGCCCATAATCGGCGACCCAGATTATGTAGTGTCCATCATGAAGCGGTTGTCAGAATCTGGAGTGTCCGCCCTCGCTATTGGACTGCAGAACTACCTGGAGCAGCTTCCGTACTTTCGCAATGAGGTACTGCCGCGGCTGGAACATGAGGGTCTTCGCGCAAAATAGCCAATCGTTAGACTAAACGACTGATTTGAGCGTAACTGTGGGTAATGTCCCGGTTATCGTCAAGGTTTCATCAAGGTTCGTTGGGCGTTTAACTTGCTCACTGAGTGGCATACCAGTAAGATTCCTATATAAGACACGCAATAAACGAAAATTAGTTGCGGTCAGTTGGCATAGATTTCCTGAAATTGGAAATCTTTAATAGAAAATTCTTTCCGGATGACCACAATGACCGATGGTATTTAAGAATGGTTGCGTGGCAACCCAATTAGGCCGGTTTCGGGATTGAGAGCCGGCAGCGCAATGGAAAAGCATAATTTTTAAAAAACGAAACCCCGCCCCTCCGACATCGCAGGAAGCCCCAGATTCTGACCGCCAGCAGCGGTGGTGGCA
>CAVODA010000298.1:0-2787 GCA_963694265.1 Dehalococcoidia bacterium | reverse complement strand
GGGGATTGTCACGACTCCTACGGGCAGTGCCTAAAACTTTCATGCCGAACCCAACTTTATAGATACGCGCCAAATGTCCCCCAATGTCGCCAACACCCAGGATCGCCACTGTCTTGCCGAACAGTTGCAATATGTTTGGTACGCCGCCAGTTGCCCTAGGACGCCATTGGTGCTTGGCTTGGCTCTGGAGATATTCCGGCAAATCACGAGCCAAGGCCAGCATCAACATGGTCGCGTGCCCGGCGACAAGCGGACCAAAGGGCCCTCTGCAAGTGGTGATGGTCAAGTGCCCCGCAGCAATCATCTCAGGGGTCAGGAAAGCGTCCAATCCAACCGTGATACTTTGGACCCAACGTAGCTTGGGATTGTTGTTGAAGAAATATTCCGGAAACCGGAACGTATGGTGAGTGATTACGGCGTTAGCCTGCGGGAGGAGTTCGATGAACTTGTCATGCTTGAAAGCCATTTCAATGGCAACATCTTGATGAGCATTTTTAAGATCGTTCAGTCGTTAAATCCCGACTACATCTCGGATAGCCGGAGGCATTGCAACAACTACCTGAAGTCTCATAGATGCCATATTTCCCTTAACCGTGTCTCTGTCCGTGTCACTATCCATGACCGAACGGGTCAGAGCCTCGGATCCATTTCCGGCGCTATTCTAACCTATCCGGCAAAAAATGTGAGTCCCGCTCCGTAGTTATTCGTCTCGTCAGGCGATGTATAATACCGCAACGTTTTCACGTCTAATCGACGCACCACCACTGGAGGCCAACATGCGCACCACCACCAAATTCCACCAACTACTTAAACAACCCAGAATCATTCAAGTGCCGGGGGCTTATGACTGCCTCACCGCCAAGTTGATCCAGCAAGCCGGATTCCCGGCGGTGTATATGACCGGCGCAGGTACTTCAGTAGCCCAGCTTGGCTACCCAGACCTGGGACTGGCGACCATGACCGACATGATTGCCAACGCGGCATCCATCGCCGACATTTTGGATGTGCCACTGATTGCTGATGCGGACACCGGCTACGGCGGCATCCTAAACGTCCGGAGAACCATTAGGCAGTATGAGCGGGCTGGCGTGGCTGCGGTGCACATAGAAGACCAGGAGATGCCGAAGCGCTGTGGCCACCTGGACGACAAGAAAGTTGTTTCCACCCAGGATATGGTTCAGAAGATTCGGGCTGCAGTGGACGCCCGCACCGACGACGACTTTACGATTATAGTGCGGACCGACTCAATTGCTGTGACCGGCTGGGAAGACGCCATGCACCGCTGCGAGGAGTACATGAAAGCCGGTGCCGACGCCCTGTTCGTCGAGGCTCTGCGCACTCCGGAAGAGGTGGAGCAGGTTGCCAAGAACCTGGATATCCCCCTGCTCTACAACTTTGTGGAGTCGGGCAAATCGCCTTTGCTATCGGCAGCGGAATTGGAGAAGTTCGGGTTCAAGATTGTCATCTACCCGGCCAGCGCATTGCTTTCAGTGACCCACATCGTTGAGCAGGTCATGGCGCAACTGAAAGAGACCGGCACCACCGCGCACCTGATGGACAACATGGTCACCCTTGAGGCGTGCTTCGAGGCCGTGGGACTATCCAGCATGCTTGCTGAAGACGCACAGTTCGCCAGCCCTGTTTAGGCGCAACCCAGCCCACTCCACTGGCGTAGCTTCTGACTAGTTCGGTGCGCTGGGAACTTTTACGGGTTGGTTTACGTCTTTAAGATATAGAGATGGTAGAGAACAGTTCCAACACCGGATCAGATGGCGAACGATTTTTAGAGCGGCTACCCAGCGAATTAGCTCGCTGGGAGTCGGCTGGCATCATCACGGCCGAGCAAAGCCAGGCCATTCGCAGCCGCTATTCCGCCACCGACCAGGCCCCCAGAGCGATCCAGGCCCAAGGACGGCTCGTCACCGCATTGGCTGTGATTGGGTCAGTCCTGGTCGGGTTGGGTATCATCTTGTTCTTTGCCGCCAATTGGGACGGGATTGACCGCTGGCCCAAGCTGGCCATAATCTTTGGTTCCATCCTCACTGCCCACGGTCTTGGTTATTACCTGCGCTACCACCGGGGCTATGTTCGCGTTGGCACCGGCATGATTCTTTTGGCCTGTGTTATCTATGGGGCCGGCGTGCACCTGGTGGGGCAGGTTTATCACGTTGATGTGAACGATCCTCGGTTGATGCTGTTCTGGTTTCTGGGAGTTGCCCCGCTGGTCTACATCGTCAAATCCCAACCCATCCAGTTCCTGGGGCTGGTTCTGTTGCTGCTGACATTGGGCTTCAGGTTGCCCGATTGGATCGAGGATGTGAACAGCGGTGAGGCTTTATTAGGGGCGTCCATGTTCCTGATTCTGGGCTTACTGATTCTGTCCGTTGGGCGAATCAAAGAAGAGATAAAGTTCCTCCGTCCTTATTCTGAAGTCTTCCAGCTGGTCGGCTTGATTACTGCATTGGGGTCAATCTTTTTCCTGACCTTTAAAGACGTCTTCGACTCCCTGGAGTATGGCCGCTTCACCAGGGGCGATATTGAGTTGGGTTACCAGATTTTGATCGTGGTCGCTGGTGTGCTGGTTTTGGGCTTGGTCACAGCAACGGCGTGGTTACATCGGCGTAACGAAAATTCATTTACCCTAGTAGGGATTGAAGGCGTAGCCATCGTCATCGCGTTGGCCGCTGCCTACGTTGTGATCAGCGTCGATTCTGAAACCGGCGTTTTATACACGGCGGTTTTGAACGGATTACTAGCCTTTGCCCTGCTGGGCGTGCTGGTGTCCGG
>CAVODA010000297.1:0-2797 GCA_963694265.1 Dehalococcoidia bacterium | reverse complement strand
TCATCTGCTGCTTGGTCCCTCTCCGACGGGTCGCCGTAGCCGCCGCCTCCGGAGGAAAGGCAGTAGACGTGGTCGCCAGGATTCACCACGACCTCGGTCTCTTTGGAGCCGAGAACCCGGTCTGACCCATTGGAGATGATTCTATAGTCGTGGGGCAGGCCGTCTTCGCCATCAAATAGCCCAAACGGCGGCACAACTATTCCATCACCGGCCGTATTCAGCAAAGCTTGGCCTTCACCCTCGTAGACCAGGTCGCAGATTCCGCCCAGTCCACCCCGCCAAGCACCCTTGCCGCCCGAGTTGGGGCGCAATTCATGCCGGCGAATGAAGAACGGGAACCGCTCTTCCGTGACCTCTATGCTGGGGCTTCGGATGCCACCGGCCACGTTGACCTCACCCACATTGGGCCAGCCGTCGTAACCATAACTCGCGCCGCCGCCCCCACGGGCCAAGAAGAAGTGCCAGATGAACGTGCGGCCAGTGCGCGGGTCTTTCCCGGTGATGGCGTAACGCAGGCGTCGGGAGAACCCAGCGTTCACTGCCTGGGGCACGGCCAGCGACAGGGCTTTGAAGATCGCCTCGACTATCTCCTCGGCACAGTGGTTGGTACTCATACACACAGGGGCTGGTGGGTTGGCGTTCACGATCAACCCTCTAGGGGCAATGATCTCCACGGGCCGCATGGAGCCTTCGTTCTTCGCCACATTGGACGGGGCAACATACATGATGGCTGCGTGGGCGAGGGATCGGGTGTTGGCGTAGGCGCTATTGATGAACCCGGTCACCTGAGGACTGGACTCGCCCAGGTCGATGGACATTGAATCATCAGCGATGGTGACCTTGGCCCGAATGGGAATCAGTTTGGCGTCAAAACCGTCATCATCGACCAGAGACTCGCCATGATAGACGCCGTCGGGCCATCCCGAAATGAACTGCCGCACCTGCCGCTCGGTGGCGGCCAGTATTTCCTCAACTGCCGCCAGCAATCGGTCGGTCCCGTAACTCTCTAAAAGTTCCGAGATTCGCTGCGCCGCAATCATCACCGAGCCGATCTGAGCGTTCAGGTCGCCCAAAAAATTCTCCGGCTGGCGCACATTGGCCGACAGCATCTGCAAGACGTCTTCCCGGGGCACGCCCTTGTCGTACAGCTTCAGAGGCGGGATGCGAATGCCCTCTTGGAATATCTCACTGGCTCTAGGGTTATAGCCCCCGTGAGTGCCTCCGCCGACGTCGCTGTGATGGGCGCGGTTTACTGCATAGAACAGCAACCTGCCCTCGTGGAAAACGGGTCTGATGATGGTTATGTCAGGTAGGTGGCTGCCACCGAAATACGGGTCGTTCAGGATAAACAGGTCACCCTCGGCAATAGAATCGCCGAAGTAATCCCGTACCGCCGCCCCGGCCACCGGCAGTGCGCTGACGTGCACTGGAATCCCTTCGCCTTGCGCCACCAACTGGCAATCGCCATCCAACAGTGCGGTTGAGAAATCACGGCTGGAGTTAAGAATCTGGGACATGGCCGTCCGGAGCATAACCTCGGTCATCTCTAGGGCAATGGACTCCAGCCGGTGCTCCACCACGGCCAGCGTCACCGGGTCGGGGCGGTCCGTTGATGCTGCGCTAAAATCTCCGGTCTGAGATTCCAAGGACACCAACAATTCGATACCACCGTAAGGGTCGATGGTTGCCGTGTCGCCCGGCTCAACCAACACTGTGGTGAAATCCGATTCCAAAACAGCCGGACCGCTCACTGAGTTGCCCGGAGAGAGGTCTCCGATCTCGTAGACCGGAGCGTCGACCCAGCCGCCAAAGTAGATGTTGCGCCGACCTTTTTCTTTGGGAGGGCCAGAACTGCCGGTCTCCAGGGGTGGCGGGTCCAGCTTGGGCAGTCGCCCCACCACGCTGACACGCAGGGTGACCAGGCGTATCTCCTGCTCCGACTGATTGTAGGAATACAGTTCTTGATAGCGCTGGTGGAAGTTGGCCGCCCACTGGGCTAGCAAGGCGTCAGCGTCTTGGCTCAAGTCCGGAGTAGCCACGTTTACTTCATAGATCTGGTCCAGATAACGCATGTCTGCTGATACTGAAATCTCGATATCGGACTCTGGCACGCCCTGAGCCAACAGCTTTTCGCGGCCCTCTAACTTCATCCCAGCCACAATGTCTCTGATGACGGCCAGGTCCATGCCCAGCAGTCCCGTTGGATGGGATCTGGAGTAGTCGTATTTCAGGTCGGTTGCGAGCATGCCGTGGGCGGAGAGCACTGCTGCTGCCGCCGGGATAATCACTTTCTCCACATTAAGTTGCCTGGCGACTTTTCCCGCCTGCAATCCTGCTGCGCCGCCGAAGGCCATCATCGTGAACCGTCTCGGATCAACGCCACGCTGCACCGACATCAGCCGGATGCCCTCAGCAATCGATGTTGAAACAACTTCAGAGATGCCGTCTGCTGCTTCGATCATGGGGAGACCAACGGGCTTGGCCACGTGCTCGGCGATGGCTTTCTCGGCCAGGCTGGTGTCCAGTTTTGCGCTGCCGCCCAGGAAGTTGTTGGCATCCAGATATCCCAAGGCCAAGTTGGCGTCGGTCACTGTTGGGAGATCGCCACCCTTGTCGTAGGCGGCCGGGCCAGGCAGGGCACCCGCGCTCTCCGGCCCCACTTGCATGATCCCGCCGGGGCCAACTGAAGCGATGCTGCCGCCGCCAGCGCCCATGGTGTGAATATCGATCATTGGGACCGATATCTTCCACCCCGCCTCAAACTTCTCAGTGCTGAGATGGGGCGCGCCATTCTCGA
>CAVODA010000296.1:0-2810 GCA_963694265.1 Dehalococcoidia bacterium | reverse complement strand
GCTGCACCAACACCGGCATGACCGTGCACATGCACTCAACTGTTATGCGGTTCATCGACGCCTTGGGCACCGACAAACAGAGGGCCATGTACTACCCGGAGATTGTCGATGATGGCAAGCTCTTTGGCAGTTGGGGCAGTGAACCTGAAACTAGGGGAGGCTCCGCCTTTCGCCACACAACCATCACCCCGGACGGTGAGGGTTACGTGCTAAACGGCGTGAAGCACTTCTGCACCATGTCGGGCGGCGCACACCGTTACATGATTCACTGCAACGCCGGTAACACGTCAGACCCTGTGGGGTCGCAGTTGTTGGCTTTGATACCAAATGATGTTTCTGGGCTTTCCCAGTTGGATGAATGGAATACTTTGGGCATGCGGGGAACTGTCAGTCCCAGCATGAAGTTGGACAATTGCGTCGTCACCAAAGACGGCGTGCTGGGTGAGCCCGGTCAGGGTTTTTACACCGGTGTGACCCAGGGTTTCAGCATCGGTTTTGCCGCTGCCTACATCGGCGCAGCCCAGGCCGCCTTGGATTTCACCAAAGAATTCTGTCTGAACCAGTCCTTTGCTCCCGACCCCGGAATGGTGGCCGACGGCTTGGTAGTGCAACGCACCATCGCCGAGATGACCATGGCCCTGAGCAGCGCCCGCATGGCCTTATACCATGCAGCCAGCCAATGGGAGGGCAAAACGGCCAACGAGAAGACAGCCATTGCCGCCCGGCCCAAATACTTGGCAACCGTGGCATCCCTGGATGTAACCTCCAAAGCCATTCAGATTACCGGCGGTCGAAGCGTCCACAAGCGCTGGCCCCTGGAACGGATCTACCGAGACATCAGAACATCAACTCTGATGCCTCCCACACTTGATCGCTGCCTGGAATTGATTGGCCGCGATGAATTCAATCTGGACACCCCGCTGAACCGGGACGCCTAGCCTCACGAATTAGGAGTATCCATTGTCTGAACGTGACCTCCAAGGGTCTGAACGTGCCCTAGAAGGGGTGAAGGTGCTGGACCTCACCCATCATATATCTGGACCATACTGCACCAAGTTGCTGGCCGATTTCGGCGCTGAGGTGCTCAAAGTAGAGCGACCCGGCGGCGATCCAACCCGGCGGATGGCCCCGTTTCTCAACGACGATATAGACCTAGAAAAAAGCCTGGTCTTCGCATACCTAAACACCAACAAACAGAGCGTGACCCTGAACCTCAAGACCGAAAAGGGCATGCAAGTTCTGAAGTCGCTGATCGAACAAACAGATGTTGTGGTGGAGAATTTTGCTCCAAGGGTCATGGAATCTCTGGGCCTGGACTTTGAGTCGCTGCAGAAGATAAACCCCAGCCTGGTCCTGACTTCGATTTCTAACTTCGGGCAGACTGGGCCATATCGCGATTACAAGGCAGCAGACATTATTGAGTACGCCATGGGCGGGCTGATGTATATCTCCGGCGGTTACGACAGGGAGCCCCTGAAACACGCGTTCAACCAAGCCCAATTCAAGGCTGGCACCGACGGTGCTGGCGCAACCCTGATGGCCATGTATCACCAGAGGCTTACGGGCGAAGGTCAACACGTGGATATCTCCATCCAAGAGGCAGTTGCCACCGGCCTCAGGGACGTGGTGAACAACTTCACCTACACCGGCGCAGTTCGACGAAGACAGCCAAACCACAGCGGAGACCTGAGCCGACTCCGGGCCAGCGCTGACGGCCACCTAATCCCCAACCCCGGTATCGGTACCGGACTGAACTGGGGTGTCATGGTGGATTTCATGGACGTCCCTGAACTTGGCGGCGATAAATTTAATACGCCATCAGCTCGGCTGGTCAACGCCGAGGAATTGGGCCGAATACTAGACGACTATTTCATCAAGCAGAACAAATTCGAGCGATTCTACGCCGCCCACGAAAAACGGTTCATCTTTGGCGTGGTGCAGTCCCCGGAAGAGGTGATGGCCGACCCGCAGTTCGAGGCCCGAAACTTCTTCGTCGACATTGACCACCCAGCCCTGGGTACCCTGAAGTATCCGGGTGCACCTTTTGAGATGAGCGGGACTCCATGGGCTGTCCTCAGCCCGGCCCCCAGCCTGGGCCAGCACAACCAGGAAGTCATCGGACAACGGCTGGGCCACACGCAAGAAGACCTGGCCCAGATGCGGGCCAACGAGATAATTTAAGATGTAATTAGCCCTAATGTTGGCCGTCTACCAGAACATTTTTATGGAGAATCACTAACAAATGCCAGGTCCTTTAGCAGGCATCCGAATAATCGAGATGGGGCAACTCATCGCCATTCCCTTTTCCATGAAAATGCTGGCCGACATGGGGGCGCAGGTCATTCGCCTGGAGTCCACTGGACGTCTGGAGAGCTACCGTAGCGACTCGGTCTACAAGAATGACATCTCGGGTGAGTTTTGGAATAAGGGCGCCAATTTCTACGAACAGAACCGGAACAAACTTGGCGTGACCTTGGACCTGAGCAAGCCGGAAGGTCTAGCAATACTCAGAGAATTGGTCTCGGTTGCGGACATATTCTCCGAGAATTTCACCCCCAGAGTGATCAAGAATTTTGGGCTGGAATACGAGGACCTAAAAAAGATAAAACCAGACATCATCATGGTATCTTCCACCGGCTACGGGTTCTACGGCCCGTGGGCCAACTACGGTGCCACTGGCCCGGCCACGGAGGGTGCGGCAGGTCTGGCCTATCAGACTGGCTACGTTGGCAGCGACTCGCCGATGATGTCTGAGATTCCCTATACCGACTACACATCCGGCGAACACACGGTCTTTGCCGTGATGGCCG
>CAVODA010000295.1:0-2827 GCA_963694265.1 Dehalococcoidia bacterium | reverse complement strand
CGTTGGTGGTCTGGGCTATTGCTGAGGGCCGGGAAACCGCCCGGGCAATTGACCTGTTCCTCATGGGTGAGACGGCTCTCCCCCATTCACTGCCGGAACACGGCTAGCCGGTTTTTCGCCTCTTCCCTGGTATAGTTTAAGAACTTAGCGGGGAAGAACTAGTTGCTTGAGGCGAACAGCCGGAATACGTCGCTGAACTGTCCGACATCTACTATCACCCGCACTCTCAGAAGCTCCCCTTCTTGACGCACGCCCAGGTCTTCAAACTCGTGGGTCTGCTTTGCTTTCTCCAGGAGTTCAGAGGTTATTTGAATCGCCGCCGTGGCAAATTTCTGGGCAGGGAATTCAATTACCAAATGGAAGACTGCCAAGTCTCCGGGCAATATGCCTACGCTCACCACAACTGCAGTACAGCCAACATCTAATACAGCCCCGGTGAATAGAGGGAATGAAGCGCACTGGGAGAGAACCCCGGCGGCGAAACCTGAAGGTACCTTTGCCAATAACTCGGTGAGACCGGGAGCGTTGACCAAAGAGTCAGCACGACCGTCAAATGCGTCAAGAGAGGTTTGTGCCAAGGCACTGGCATCTTTGACAGTAAGTCCTCGGCCAGAGGCTGCTACCCCAGTGCCACCTTCCGCCGTGGCCATTGCCACGACCGCTCCGAGGATGTCGATGCCCCAAACGTCGTGATCCTCATAGGTGGTTGGGCCATCTCCGCCCAGATCGAAGCCAAATCCGCCGGCCACTTTGAGCATATCTCCAATCGGGAACTTGCTTTGGAATGGAGTAAGCAGCGTACTGGTTTCAAAATCTCCGGACACGGCAATAGTGTCCACCAGCCCGGTGGCGATGGACGGCAAGGCCACTTCGATGCCCAGGGCTTCGGGTGAGGCAAGATTTGCCAAAGTATCGTTGTCCCGCACAAATTCCATGTCCAAATAGACCGCAGAACCGAAACTTTCCGGTACCAGAAACAATAGGTTAGTTAGTTGGGCCAAGCGTTCAGGGTTGGCGGCTGGGATTACGGCGTTGGCAAAGTCTTCATACGGAATTGGCGTTGCCGTTGGGACTACCGTCGGTCCGGCAGCCGTGCTGGTGGCAGGAGATGTGGTTTCAGTTGCACAGGCAGCCAATAAACCGACCGCCATCACGGCCACTAATATGACCTTGATGACGTGTCGGTTTATGTAATGCTTGATGGTTGTGTAGGACAAAATTCTAACTCCGAGTGACTGCGGCCTGCTCTTGGATGACGTGAGACAGGTATTCTTTCATGTCCAACACCTGTACGGCGTTGGTGGTACCGGATACCCCAGGCAGGAAGCCGTGAACAATGGTCACCACGTCATCCTCTGAGATAACCTTGTTTTTCAGCCCTTCTTTGACCACTGACGCCACCAAGCTGGCAATGTCTTGTTGCGGGAGAATCACACCGCCGGGGCGGATACCCCAGCCCATCGCCAGTTTCTGAAGAATGGCCGAATCATGGGAAAAGGCCAGGATGTCAGCGCTGGGCCTGAACCTAGATAGTTCCAGTGCAGCCCGTCCGGTACTGGTTACCACAACCGGCTTGGAACCCAGAATCTGGACCAGTCTTGCGGCGGCGGAGGTGATGGCTTGGGTTCGGTCGTTGGAATCCAGATCGCTGAAATAGGTGTAAATTTTCTCGGTTTCAACGACAGTGGCGTCAAAAATTTCCAGGGCTTCCAGAGGGTACTGACCCATGGCAGTTTCATCGGAGAGCATCACCGCATCGCAGCGGTCAAGCACCGCGTTGGTAACGTCGGATACTTCTGCCCGGGTCGGTGCTGGTGCAAGCACCATGGACCACAACATCTGGGTGGCAATCACAGAAACCTTTCCGGCCTTATTGGACTTGTCCACCAACTGTTTTTGGACCACAGGCACCCGTTGCATGGGAATCTCAACGCCTAGGTCGCCCCGGGCCACCATGATTCCGTCCACTTCAGGGAGGATGCTATCGATATTATCGACGCCTTCACCCCGTTCCAGTTTGGCCATGACCAGCGCTTTGCTGCCAGCGGCGTTCAGTTCTTTTCTAGCGTCAAGAATGTCTTTGGCCGTCCGCACGAAGGACAGGGCAACCCAGTCAACTTCGTGCTCAACGCCAAATTTTAGGGCAATTTTGTCGTCTTCGGTAAGGATTGGCTCATCGATGGGTACGCCTGGTAGGTTCACGCCTTTATACGACGACACAACCCCGGAAGACTGAGCCGTGGCCACAATCCTGGAAGGACTGGCCTCCGTGACCAATAGCCGGACGGTGCCATCCGCAATGAATATATTGTGTCCCGGAGCAATGTTTTTGAAAGCGCCAGGTTGGGGGAAAGGTAATACACCGGGTTCGTCTGTCCGATCTTGCGGGACCAGCGCCAGGACATCACCGGGGTTCACCATGACCGGTTCCTCAATGAATCCCAACCGTAATTTGATACCGCCCAGGTCTTGGAGAATGGCCACCGGGCGATTGTATTTCTTGGAAATATCTCTGATGTTGGCAATGACTTCGGCGTGTTCAGCCAATGTTCCGTGGGAGAAATTCAGACGGGCGCAGTCAATACCACGCTTGATTAGTTCATCCAACATTTTGGGGTCTCTGGTGGAGGGGCCGATGGTGACGATGATCTTGGTTTTACGCATGGTTTCTGCCTCGCTGCAATCAGCTGAGAAGATTTTCGAGCATTTGACCCGAAACATGCCGTGGAGTTTGGGCTTAATGAAATTTGGGCTTAATAAAACTTGGCCCAGCTGAAATAAGTACGCCCAAACTGCAATTGGACAAAACTAACAAATTTGCCTAATG
>CAVODA010000294.1:0-2840 GCA_963694265.1 Dehalococcoidia bacterium | reverse complement strand
GATTTGATGAACCCACCCACGGTTGAAGGTTGGCACACTGGCCAAGAGTGGATCGACAGCGGCACATTGGTCGAGCGCATCAACTTCACCGCCGACCAGATGGGTAACACTGACCTACCCGGAGTGCAGGCCATCATTGCCCGCCTCACCACCGAGAATGTGAGCGACCCTGCCGCACTGGTGGAGCGCTGTTTGGACATGGTCGGCTGCTATCCACTGCCCGAAGAAACCCGCTCCTACCTGGTGGAGCACATTGGAAAGTCTGGAGATCTTGAACCTGGAACAAACGTTTACGGCGCCCAGGTTGCCCAGACGCTCCAGCTAATCGTAGCAACCCAGGAATACCAGTTCGCTTAGGTGTCTTTAATTACTAAAAAATCTCCGAAAAAATCTCCGAGGAGTACTTGAGATATGACCTCAACCAAGAAAGACCCAGTCTTGGCTGTATTGCAGCTTTCGGGCGGCAATGACGCCTTGAACACCATAATTCCTTATTCCAACCCTCTGTACGCCGACAACCGGCCTTCGGTTCGCGTGTCTGAAGACCAGGTATTGCCAATCAACGACCAGATTGCCTTCAACCCGGCATTGGCCCCCATCAAAGAGCTATATGACCAGGGCAAAGTCGCCATCATTCAGGGCGTTGGCTACCCCAACCCCAACCGTTCGCACTTCCGATCCATGGACATCTGGCACACCTGTGAGCCGGAAACCGTGGGCAACGAGGGCTGGCTGGGCCGCGCCATCCGCGACCTTGACCCCACCGGTGAAAACGTACTGACCGGAGTGAACTTTGGTCGGGGTCTCCCCCGCTCCCTGGCCGCACCCGGCGTGCCCGTGGCCTCTGTGGGCAACCTTGAGACCTACGGAGTGCTGACAGGCATTGAGGACAACCAGCGGGAAGAAGCTCTGGACATTTTCTCTCGCATGTACTCACCGGCCCTGGGTCGGGGCCAAGTGATGGACTATCTGTCCCACACCGGCATGGACGCTCTGAAAGGCGCTGACATCCTCAGCACCGCACCAGAGAAGTATTCCTCCACCGTGGAATACGGCGGCAACTCGGTGGCCCAATATATGAGGAACATCGCCCAGACCCACATCGCCGGGTTTGGCACTCGTTTCCTCTATACCACCGCTCCTTACAACAGCTTTGACACCCACGCCGGCCAGATGGTTGGTCATTCCGGACTCTGGGCTGAGGTCTCCGCAGCAGTGCGTGACTTCCAGTCTGACCTGGAAGAGAACGATGCCGCTGACGACATGACACTGCTGGTGTTTAGCGAGTTTGGACGCCGGGTCCATGACAATGGCTCCGGCACAGACCATGGCTCTGGCGGAGTCGCCTTCGTGATCGGCAATAACGTCAAGGGTGGGCTCTACGGTGAGTACCCCTCATTGGAAGAAAGCAAGTTGCTTGAGGGTGACCTGCACTTCAACAACGACTTCCGTGGTTTGTATTCCACGCTGCTCGAAAACTGGATTGGCGTTGATGCCAAGACGATTGTTGGTGGGAATTTCGAAAAGATGGACTTTATCTAGAAAGCCCCTAGAAAGCCCAATGACCAACTTGAGCAGAAATCAACTGAAGATTAATAAGAGGTAACAATGACTACCGAAGTGCTGGGAGTATCCCTTCAATACAGTCATAGCATCGGGCGCGGCGAGTTCGCTGGCCCTGGTTTCCGCAATCCGGTGGCAATGGCACGTGGCGCAGAAGGCCTGATGTACGTGCTCAACCGGGCCTACGAGTACCGGCCAGACGGAAAACGCGTCACCATCTGCACAGTTGACGAAGAATACATCGGCGAGTTCTCCCGGGGCGTAAACACCGCCGGCATCACCGACATCGTCACCGAGGATGGCTCGCTCATTTGGCCCACCAGCGTTGCCTTAGACCAAGAAGGCAATGTCTATGTCGCTGACGAATGGCTGAACCGAATCTCCATCTTCTCCAAGGACGGGGAGTGGATTGGCAAGTGGGGAACGCAGGGCAGCGGCGACGGCGAGATTAACAAGCCGTCTGGCATGGTCTTTGACGCCGACGACAACCTGATCATGGTCGACAGCCAGAACAACCGGATTCAAAAGCTCACCAAGGACGGCAAGTTCATCTCCGCGTTTGGTTCTCAGGGTTCCGGAGACGGCGAGTTTAACCTGCCTTGGGGTATTGATCTGGATAAAGAAGGCAATATCTACGTGGCCGACTGGCGGAATGACCGGATTCAGAAGTTCAACAAGGACGGCAAGTTCTTGATGGCCTTTGGCACCTCCGGCAGTGAGCCGGGTGAGATGAACCGCCCTACTGGCGTGGCCGTGGACCGCACCGGCATGATTTACGTTGCCGACTGGGGCAACGAACGCATGCAGATGTTTGACCCGGCTGGCAAGTTTGTAACCCTGACCACCGGTGACGGCACCATGTCCAAGTGGGGCAAAGACAAACTGGACGGCAACGCTGAGATGTGGGAGCTACGTGAGATTGCCCAAGGTCTGGAACGCGAGAAAGACTTCTGGGGTCCGGTAGCCGTGACCGTGGACGACGAGGACCGCGTATTTGTGGTGGAGTCGTGTCGCAACCGCATACAGGTCTACCGGAGGCAGGAACCCATGTTCAAGGGCGGCGGTCGCCTGTAGGCAAGCTGTTGGTTTCTAGCTTCCCGTTATTGGCTTCCCGAAATCAGGTTATTATTAAAGGGGGACTGGTAGTCCCCCTTTATCCAATTACTAAAAGGCAGCATCGTTTTGACTACACAGGATGAATTGGGCGCTCAACTAAAAACGTTGGGCATACGCCTTACCCCGCAGAGACTAGCCATCGCAGAAGTGGTGGTTAACTC
>CAVODA010000293.1:0-2840 GCA_963694265.1 Dehalococcoidia bacterium | reverse complement strand
ACTTAGGCAACGAACGAGTGCCTAAGGAAGGCGACCTGAATTTCCAGTTCAATTTCGTGTCCGAGAAAGCGCAAAAGTTGATGATTGACTACCGGATTCACTTTATGAAGTCGAACGGCAAGCAAGCGCGCGAGATTGTGGAGATTCCAAGAAAGCAGTCGTTCAAGACAATCAGCACGCGCAAACATTACCCGGGCAGTCACAAAATCGTGATCGTGGTGAACGGGCAGGCAATGGCTGAAGCCGACTTTGAGTGTGACTAGCCGGTCTGCATCGGCAGCGATGAGTCGGCTGCCCACTCGGACATTGACGCGTCGTACACTGCCACGTTCTTGTAACCAAGCAGAGTCAGAATAAAGGCGTCGTTGCTGGCGGCAATTCCACCGCCACAATAGGCGATTACACGAGATTCGGCATTCGCTCCGACGTCGGAAAATCGCCCGGCCAGTTGGTCTGCAGATCGATAGGCGTGCGTGACAGGATCCATCAGATCCCCGGCCGGAACGTTTACGCTATCGGCGATGCGTCCGGCCCGTCCGTAATTAGCGCCGCCAATTCCTAGATGCTGGTCACTACTGAGGGCGTTAATAACGCAGGTTGCTCCGTCGTCGATGGCGGACAAAACTTCACTGCGGTCAGCCATTAGACCGGTTCTGGGTTTGGCGTGGAAAATGGCCGGAGGATAAGCTGGCAGCTCGGTACTCAAAGGTCGGTTCTCCAGCTTCCATTTGTGCAGGCCGCCGTCCAGGATGTAGGCGTCATCGAAGCCAAACACCCGGAGCATCCACCAGATTCGGGTGGCCCAAGACCCTGAGGTCGAGTCGTACAACACAACTCGCGTTCCTGCGCCCACGCCGTAGCCGGACATGGCCTGGGCAAATTGGGAAACTGCCGGCAGCATGTACCGGAAGTCGGCGCTTTTATCCGAGAGGTCATTCACTAGATCGGCGTGGCCAGAGCTTGGGATGTGCTCGGATTCCCAGGATTCACGACCGCTCTCGGCACGGATGCCGCCGTTGCCATCAGGCAGGTTGAAGGCGGTGCAGTCCAAAACCCGTATGTCTGTGTCGTTGAGATGATCAGCAAGCCAGCCGGTCTCAACCAGGAATTGCGGGTACTTGAAGGCCATTGCAGTCACTCCCCAGGGTTTTTAGCTAGTTGTTTTGGTGATTCAGTCTTTGCTGGCCGATTTTGTTTGCAGCCATTTGAGCTTGGCGTCGGCCTGCTCTTGGGTTAATTTCCCCGAGTTGACCAGGTCAGCTAACTTAGCCTGATAGTCATCGGCAGAGAAACCTGATTTTTTATTCTTCCAAGTCTCGGATTGGATCGCCGCAAGCTTAGCGTCGGCCTGTTCTTGGGTTTGGTCACCGCTTTCAACCAGGGTAGAGATCTTGGTTTGGATCGAATCGTCATCGCCACCCGCCAGTATCACCGTCGCTGAAACGGCAGATATGGTTATCAGAAAAACCACTATCAATAATGGCAGCAGTCGTTTAATCATAGTTTAAAAACCCGGTCCAACGATCCCATCTTAGGACGAAGAATAGCCTCCGTCCACGGACAACGTTGAGCCGGTTACGTAGTTGGAGGCCTGGCTGGCGAGAAAGACTGCCGCGCCGCCCAACTCGGACGGATCACCCCAGCGGCCGGTGGGGATTCGGCGACTGACGTTGTCGTGGCGCTCAGGGTCGCCCTCTTCGATGCCACGCGTTAAGTCGGTGACAAACCAGCCAGGTAGGATGGCGTTGACCTGGATGTTGTCCTTGGCCCAGGCCACCGCCAGGCTCTTGGTTAGTTGCACGATTCCACCCTTGCTGGCGGCATAGGGTGAACCCCAGTCGCTGCCAAAAAGGGAATACATGGAGCCAATGTTGATTATCTTGCCGCCGCCGTTCTTGAGCAGATGGGGATAGGCTTCTTTGGAGGCGATGAACGCAGCGCGTAGGTTTACGTCCATGACCGAATCCCACTGGGCGGCAGTCAGATTCTGGGGCTGTGCGCGCACGGCGATACCTGAGTTATTGACCAAAATATCGAGACGCCCCATGTGGTCAATGGTGTCAGTGACCATCCGCTGTACCGCTGGTTCTTTGGTCACGTCCACCGTGATGCCGTGAGCCTCAACGCCCAGTGCGCGTATGTCTTCCAGCGCCTGGGCCGTCTTTTCAACGCTGCGGGCCGCAATGACGATGTTGGCGCCCGCGCTGGCCAGGCCCATGGCAATTCCCAGGCCAAGGCCGCCGTTGCCGCCGGTGACCACCGCCACTTTTCCCGTCAGGTCGAAGGGGTTCTGGATAGCCATATTACTCGTCCCGGAACTTGGGGATTACGGTCTCGCCGAACATGCGCAGGGATTTTCCCACCTTCTGCGGGTCAATCTCACCCACGTTGGGGTTCAGCAAAACGTTGCGGACGCCAATGTCCCGCAACTCTTCCAGTTTCCCGGCCACGGTGGCCGGTGTGCCAGCCAAGAAGGCGTGCTCCACAATCTCGCTGTCCGGAATGGGAGTACCAGGAGGAGGCGGAGGCGCTCCACCGGGATTGAACCGAATTCTAGCGTCGAGTATATGGGCTTTATACTTTGCGAGCGCGACGGTGGCAATATCGAGGGCTTCTTGGTCACTGTCACAGACAAACAGGGCACGTTGAGCCCAGGTTTGGTCCAGGACTTTTTTAATCTCTGCTTCGTTCAAACCCGAAGATTCCAGCCCTTCTTGGTAGCGGCTAAACCGGTGACGGAGGGTGGCGATTGTCTGGACTCCGATGAGCACCGGCCTTCCGGCTTTACCCATGGCAACCATTGAATCTTCAGAGATACAGGCCCGGACGATGGGCGGATG
>CAVODA010000292.1:0-2846 GCA_963694265.1 Dehalococcoidia bacterium | reverse complement strand
TCCTGTTTCTGGCTGCGGCGTGCCGCCCGTCGGTTCGCGGGTGGGGACTGATGTGGAGTCTTTTGAAGCTGGCGAGGGTGTGTCAGTAGGCCCCGCACTTTCGTTTAACTGGCTTTGGGATTCCTGGGCAAGCGTTGGGGTCACGTCGACTACGGTGGTACAGGCGATGGACAAGAGCACTGCGGTGGCCAAAACAAAGGCCACCTTCCGCCGGTCTAAAACGACCGATTTAAATTTGGAACCGGCAAAATTGATTTTGAACATAATGTCTCCCATGAGCAGGGTACCCAGTCTGATTCCCTGGTGTGATGGGTCGTTGTAACGATTTTCGACTCATATTGATGGTAAATCAATGTAAACCGGCAAACCGTGGCGATTGTCACATCATTTAATGATTGCAACAGTATACGTATGCTGCAGTAGCGACGACGAGAAATTCGTTGACACTCTTTTGGGCCGGTGCTACTCTTTCGGAATAACAGAGCGGTAGATTCGTTCTGGCGGGAGCTTGGGTAAGCCAGGCTGAGAGGGTGGCCAAAATCGCCGCCGACCGTCTGTACCTGACCCAGGTAATACTGGCGCAGGGATTAGACGCAACAGTAGACTTACGAAGCAGCCTCCAGGCAATAACCTGGTGGCTTTTTTTCGCTCCCGAAAGGAGATTGGACGAAATGTCCGACGAGCTAATTATCGGTGGAAAAACATTCAATTCCCGGCTAATTGTTGGAACAGGCCGGTACCGCACCATGGAAGAAATGGTGGCAGCGGTTGAGGCGTCAGGTACAGATATGATCACAGTGGCGATTCGCCGTCTGGATCTGGATGATCCTACCAACAAAACGCTGTTGGATTTCATCGACTGGAATAAATATCAGATCCTTCCCAATACGGCGGGTTGCGCCACGGTTGAAGAAGCATTATTCGTCGCCAAGCTGGGCCGGGAAGTTGGCCAGACTGATTTCGTGAAGCTGGAAGTCATCCCTGACCCCCACTACCTATTCCCAGATGGTGCGGCCACCCTGGAAGCCGCCCGCCTGCTGGTGAAAGACGGGTTTAAAGTGCTGCCCTACATCCACGCCGACCCAACCTTGGCCAAGAACCTGGAGGAAGTGGGTTGCGTAACGGTAATGCCCCTTGGCTCGGCCATCGGTTCAGGCCAGGGCATCCACACCATGGAAGAGATCAAAATAATCATTGAGCAGGCCAACATCCCAGTGGTTGTTGATGCCGGATTGGCCGTGCCTTCAGACGCCGCCAAGGCCCTGGAGATGGGAGCAGATGCCGTGCTGGTGAACACCGCCATCGCTCAGGCTGAAGACCCTGCTCTGATGGGCGAAGCCTTCAAGCAGGGAGTGGCGGCAGGCCGTAATGCTTATCTAGCTGGCCGAATAGCTGTTCGTAAGGAAGCTATTGCCAGCAGCCCCACCGCTGACGTACCTCAGCCAGCGTCGGCCAAGAGTTAGTTTGGTGACCGGTTTATTGCCCCAGCCATGCTTGTGTCTGGTCACCGATCGCACTGCGGTTGGCGGTGACACCAAAGACATGATGCAACGGGTGGCACAGGCCGTTCTGGGGGGAGTAGACCTAGTGCAGGTTAGGGAAAAAGACCTTCCCGCCGGCGAATTGCTAGAGTTGACCCGATTTCTGCTGGAATCAGTGGGGAGCAGGGCCAAATTAATAATTAATGACCGCGCCGACATCGCTCTGATAGCCGGGGCACACGGCGTACAATTGGGGGAAGAAGGGCTGCCAGTAGCCGCGGCCAGGAAGATTGTTGGCAACAGCGGTCTGATTGGCCGGTCCGTCCACTCAGTGGCGGCGGCGACCCAAGCGCAAGATTACGGGGCCAACTTTCTCATCGTTGGCACCATGTTTGCGTCCCGGTCTCATCCGGGAGAAGCACCCACCGGCCCTGGTCTGATGCAGGAAATATCAGGCAAGTGTCAGCTTCCGCTCATTGGCATTGGGGGAATAACCCCGGAAAATGCCTCAGCGGTCATTCAGGCAGGGGCATCTGGTGTTGCGGTAATTACCAACGTTCTGGCGGCGTCAGACCCTAGAGCAGCCGCCTCTGAGCTAAAAGAAGCAATCTGTGAAGCCTGGCGCGTCCATGAAAAGCAGAATGGCAACCAGGCAAGTGTGGGATAGCAGAATATGATTAACCTGACAGTAAACGGAAAACCTCGTCCAATCGAGTCCGAGGTAGACCTTGAGACCTACTTGGTTTCCTTTGGCTTAAATCTGAAATTTGTGGCCGTTGGTTACAACGGCGATGTGATCAAAAAAGAAGCCTTCTCTGGGTTGGTGCTAAAAGACGGCGACGTTCTAGAGATTGTTCGTCCCGTCGGCGGTGGATGAACCGCAACAAACGGTGACCTAAATTTAAAATAGCTATCGGCCTCTGATCGATTAACCGAGCGCACCTTTGGGTGGGTGCGGGTTATCTAATCTGTTGGTCGGTAGATTCGGATATATCTTATGGCTGTGGTATTTTCGGCAACCAATGAGGTAATAGACCCAATATTGGCGGACGTGGTTCGGGCCAACCAAAACAAAGTGGTCAGCTGGCTTCAAGGCGAGTCGGGCGCTTGGGGTTTTCTAGCCGGACAGGCCATTGTCAATGTGCGTGAGTCTGCCGGCCGGGACCTGGAATCAAAGGAACGTCGGTTGATTTGGAGCCGCATGTGGTGGTGGTTGGAACAGATTAGTGCCGGGGGTAACGCTAAGAGTTAATCGGCCAAGCCTTTTAGTTTCAAACCTGCCGCTTCAGACCTGACGCGTCAGACTTGCCGCACCTAAAACGCGTCTGATTTTGGATGCCCTTCGTAAGGGTATTCAGATATACT
>CAVODA010000291.1:0-2864 GCA_963694265.1 Dehalococcoidia bacterium | reverse complement strand
CCCGTCACTACACTGTCAGACAAGTTTAGACTGGCCGGGAAACGCATGAGAATCCCGCCGCCAGTACCGGATTCAATGCCTCCGGTAATTGTCATTCCAGAAATGCTGACATCACCAGAGAACACGTGAAAGGCCCGGTTACTTCCTAGCCCATCTAGAGTCAAACTACCGGCACCGGGCCCGGTAATCGTCAGGCTAGTGTTGATAAACAATTCCCCGTCAGAGAGGTCAATTGTCCCCGTCACATTGAAGTCGATGGTATCGCCACTACTTGCAGCATCAATAGCTTCACGGAGGGTACATTCCGAACTGTCACAAACACCGGTGCCCGGGTCATCGAGCTAGTTGACAGTAATTGTGGCTGCCTGGACATTTGGTACCAAAGCAGCCAGAAGGACCAGAAGGGAAGCGGCTGCCAACAATATCCAGATTCGAGGGGATTTCAGTATAGAAGGCGTGTTTAAAAACATTATCGTTCTTGCTCACGGTTATTAGTATTTGAAGGACTGAGCCAGCGTGCTCACGTAGGGGTAGGTAGAGGGAGTTTAGGTTTTTTTCGCCAACCCCGTCAATTAACCGTTTTGTACATTGAGACGGGACATCCATGACTAAACCGCAGAAAACTGTTGTCGGAAGAATACCGGCGACCCACGATTACCTGCAAAAATGCCACGTTTAGTCGGACGTTACAAAAATATGGCCTAAGTTAGGGGTCCGATTCCGGTGAATACCCGGCTCAAACGCCGCTGAACTCGCGGAACAGCATCACACTGCCGGCAATGACGATCACTGAGATGACAGCGTGGCGAAACATCTGGTCGTTGATCCGGTTGACCAAGACGGCGGCCAGGCCAAATCCAATGACCAACCCCGGTATCAAAAGCCCGATGTTAATCAGCGTGTCTTGGTTGACCAGCCCAGTGGCAGCGTAGAGTCCAAAGGCGACGATATCGGACGTCAGGAAAAACAGGGCCAGGGCTGCCCTGACTGTATCTGGCTTCCAATTCTGGGAGATGGCGTAGATAGCGCCCAAAGGCCCGCCGATGGCAATGGTGGTCACCGCCAGAGAGGTCAAAAATCCAAAGAGCGGGCCGGCGACCTTATTCTGGGCAAAGGGCAGTTTCACATTCTTCAGACTGAACAGGCCCAGGAAGATGATCACAAAGGCAATGGTTATCCGCAGCACGCTGGGGCTGGCGGCGTTCAATGCCAGGACTCCAATGGGGGTAGCGGCCACTCCGCCCAGCACCAATCCCATGCTGGCTCGCAGTTCCAACTGACGCCAGGTGCGCACCAAAACCATTACCAGCATCAGACCAATCAGGCAGTTGATCACCACCACCGCCTGCTGCGGCTCCAGGTAGATCAGCATCACGGGCGCCGAGACTAGGCCAAAGCCAAAGCCGACCGTGCCCAGGACGGTGGAGGCGGCGATAACGATCAGGATGCAGAAGAAAAGTTCGTAGCCGGTCAGCAAATCGGGACTTAATCCCCAGAGATCCGGTTGAATACTCCCTTGCTGGCCGCAACATGCAGAGCAAGGCTCACATCAATCACGGGAGGGCCATTGCGTCTTACTTCCATTTCCAACACCTGGGACTGCTTGACTGAGAAGGCCCGTTCGCCGTCCAGAGCAACAGTGCAGTTACGACTCTCAATAGTCAGCCGTTCGCCGTCAGCCATCCGCTGCCACGACGAGATGGACACCCGAGGCACCACGCCAGGGGCAATGGGTGCCAAGACGGTGCGAGTTTCAGTTCCTGGGTCGTCGGGGTCGGCGATGCCGTACTGCAGACCACCTTCGTCGGCCATCGAGACCGCCTCAAGTCGTGCGCCAATGGAAGATAGACCAATGGACGCAGGCTCTGACCTGGTGAGAAATACCTCAAACAAAGTTTCAATATCCCAGATGGCTTTGGAGGCGACAAAGCGTTCTTTGGAAAGTGCCACGTCAATCAGAGCTATGTCCCGCAGATCGCCGTCCACATAGACGTGCATAATCTTGCTGGCAACCGAAACGTCGGCCAGGTCCAGCCAACCTTCGGCCACCATGCCAGCCGCTAGACCGGCCAGGGTTCCCTCTACCATGGAGGGGAACACGTTATTGGTGCCGGTGGAGATGGCCACCATGGGGATGTTCTTGCTGCCCACCACTGCGGCTCGGTTGGTGCCGTCACCGCCCAGGGTCACCAGGCAGTCAACGCCCTGCTCGGCCATTAACCCCGCCGCCTTGATGGTGTCACCCTCCGAGTAAAAGGCCGGCATGTCCACCAGCTCCAGGTCTAAAGAAAGATTGGGGTCATCGGCAGCGCGCATCACCAGGTTGGAACTGTCTGGCATGGCTAAAATGCGAGTTGCGCCAACCGATTGCAGGCCCAACATGACCCTTCTGACCGTGTTGACCTTCTCCCAATCGGGCACCACCCGCCCCTGAGCGACGAGCCGCCTGATATCTTTGCTGGCAGCCGGGTTTGCGATTATTCCTACCAGTCCCAAATCGATGTCTCCTGTATCTAAAGACGAGTAGTACGCCAACTGCATCGCCGTTATAATTGCGCCAATATTTCAAATCGCCGCTTGGTGACAAGTACGGAGGCATAGTTGCTCCGGTCATCAGGCAGGCCCGATTATAGCACCGGGAGGACTAGAATGAGCGCTGAACTAGCTTTCATGTCGGCTGTGGAACTGGCCCAAAACATCCGCAACAAAAAGGTCTCATCGCTGGAGGCCACCGAGAATTTCTTCCAGCGCATTGACCAGCTGGACTCCCAGTTGCATTCGTACTTAACCCTCTGCCGAGACCAAGCCTTGGCCGACGCCCGCGCCGCCGATGCCGCCGTACAGGAGGGGACCAAGTTGGGGCC
>CAVODA010000290.1:0-2869 GCA_963694265.1 Dehalococcoidia bacterium | reverse complement strand
GTTGTTGACCAATATATCTATCTTGCCCAATTCTTTAATGCCTTCTGCAACCATCTTTTTGACACTGTCGGAATCCGACACGTCGGCAATCACGGTGTGGACTTTTACTCCCAGTTCGCGGCACTTGGCGGCTACCTCGTCCAGTTCAGCCTGGCTGGTGCGAGTGTTCAGGACCAAGTTAGCGCCTTCTTTGGCAAAGGTAATGGCAATCGCTCGGCCAATATTCCGGCTAGCTCCGGTAATCAGGGCGGTCTTTCCTTCCAGTCGCATGGCTAATCCACCTTGTTATCATTTATTGTGTTTATTTTTTAACGCTAGACGATTAGTTCCCGGCGTGCTCGATTACAAAGAACTTTGGCCCAGCGCGCTAGATTTTACCACCTTGGTAGGGCCAGCACCGACAATCTCCTGCTTGACCAGGCGGGAGCGCGGTGTAAAATTGGCCTGACAGATTAACGGCTGCCCAAGCACCCGTTGCTTAACCAGGGACACTGCGCGTGCATTTGCAGCCCAAAACGAGGTAAGACAAACATGAAATGGTGCAGATTTTCCACCGGCGGAGACATATCCTTCGGCATCATCGAGGGCGACACCGTAACCCAGGTTGATGGTAGCCCCTTTGACAGCTACACAAAGACTTCAACCACCCACAAACTGGACGCAGTGAAGTTAGAAGTCCCAGTCATACCTCCGACGTTCTATGCCGCCGGCATCAACTACCCGGAGCATGTGACTTGGGCCGCACAAATGCGCGGTGAAGAACCCGTGCTTCCGAAGCAGGCCGACGTTGGCTACCGGGCCATCAACGCCTTGGTTGAGGACGGCCACGACATAATTGTGCCCAAGGACGCCACTGAAATGCTCCAGTACGAGGGTGAGCTGGTGGTGGTCATTGGCAAGACCTGCCGCAACGTTACCGAGGAGCAGGCGCTGGACTATGTGTTTGGCTACACCATCGGCAACGATGTGAGCGAGCGCACCTGGCAGCGCGGCGACCGCACAATGTGGCGGGCCAAGAACACTGACACCTTCAAGCCCATGGGCCCCTGGATTGTCACCGACCTGAACCCGGACGACTTCCATGTGATCGTCAAGGTCAACGAGCAGATTGTGGGCGAGTATGACGTTGCCACGGCCATCTTTGGCGTGCGTACTTTCATAAGCAAGATGAGCGAGTACCTGACTCTGGTACCCGGCGACATGCTGTGGATGGGCACCGACGGCGCAACGGAGAACATGGTGGACGGCGACGTTTGCTCAATCTCCATCAACGACATCGGCACCCTAACAAACAAAGTAAACTGGCAAAAATAGCGGCGCAGCCGCGTTTCCTGGGGTCTGACTTAAGAGAGCGTCCCGATTATATCGGGACGCTCTCTTTTATTTTGAGTGCTGAGGGCGGGTTAATGACGTTATCCCTCAAGCACCAGGCCCTTGAAAACCTGGCTATGCCAGTTAGGCGTTTAGGCCGATTCCGGTTTCGGCGGACCAGGCTTGGAGGCCACGGCGGTAGGCCAGGGCACCCATGGGCATGATCACGCACTGCATGGCCTCAAGCACTTCCATAGGTGAGGCTCCCTCTTGGATGGCCACGTGGATGTGGGCTTGGATCTGGTCAACGTCGGCCTTCAGTGCTGCTTCAACCGCCACCTGCAACAATTCCTTGGTCTTGCGATCCAATAGGCGCTGCCCAGTGTAGGTGGCATCGATGAACTGGTTGTAGGCAGTGACCCAATCAAGGTCAACTTCAGCCATAATCCGGTGCATCTCCAGGGAGTAGCCCCGGTTCTCTGAGATCCTCTTTAGCATTTCCTCTTTGGTTTCTTCAGCCATGTTTGTTACTCCTCACTTGGTTTTGATCTGATTAGGTTCAATTTGGCAACTTATGTCTAATGACGAATGGGCGAATTGTAATCGCTGTAAGGCCACGCCACCAGCGTTATTAAATAGATTGTCTGACTTCGAACAGGGTCATGTTACAATCTGCCGAAGCCGCCGATACACGTCAAATCAGTCCATCAGGAGGTGCCGCCACGCAGTCAAACCTCGGACCAGAATATTTCCAGCGAGAGGATGAAGAGGACGACGGAGTCTTCTACCAGTCCCCGCGCTTGGTTGTACATATAGACCAGGGAGCCATCACTGCAATCAGCAACTTGTTCAAGCAACAGGTACCGGAGAACTCAGAGATACTGGATTTAATGAGTGCCTGGCGCACGCACTGGCCTGCTGGCCACCCCAAGGCACACGTGGTTGGTTTGGGCATGAATCAGGTCGAATTAAAGGAAAATCCAGACCTGGATGAGTTTGTTGTTCACAATGTGAACACGAATCCTGTGCTGCCGTTTGAGGATGAATCGTTCGATGCGGTATTAATCACGGTCTCCGCCCAGTACTTGACTAAACCCATTGAGACTTTTGCCCAGGTGAACCGGGTTCTGCGACCGGGTGGGGTGTTTATCGTCAGTTTTTCCAACCGCATGTTTGCCAGCAAAGCAGTATTGATCTGGCGCAATTCCACTGACCGAGGCCGGGTTGATTTGGTGGGAACCTACATGGAGGCCGCAGAGAACTTTGAGGATATCCAAGCCTCTTTCCTCAACGCCGAGACCAGCCCGCCCGACGACCCAATGTTCGCCGTCTACAGCCGCAAGGCCAAGGCTGAATAAGCAGGCGTCAACCGTCCTTTCCATCGCATCGGGAGAAGGTCAGTATGGGAGCGTTTCTAGCTACGGCCAACCTCAGCCGTAGGTTCTGCAACAGAACTGACTCGGGGCAACGGTCCCGGCGGCTTGGCGGCCAGCACCATCACGGCGGCAATGCCGACTATGATTCCAAATACGGTGAACGGCGCGCGGTAGTCACCGGT
>CAVODA010000289.1:0-2874 GCA_963694265.1 Dehalococcoidia bacterium | reverse complement strand
CCGGGACGCGGGGACTCCGGGTTTTATGATCCGGTTTCTCTACCGCCTACAGACACGTCTAAGCACTCATCTAACAAAACGAGGAGTTCCCCGTGAAATTTGGTGTGACTATTCCCAATAACTGGGGCGTTGAAGACCCGAAACAGGTCTTGGAATTTGGCCCCCTGGCCGAGAATCTAGGCTTTGATTCAGTTTGGGTCATGGACCATCTTTTCAACACTGGGTACATCCGTGAACGGCTGGCTGACAATCCTTACTATCACCCCATGTCCACCCTTTCCTACCTGGCAGCCACCACCTCAAAGGTGACACTGGGTACCTCAGTGCTGGTGCTGCCATATCACAACCCGGTGGAACTGGCCAAGTACGCTGCCACCCTGGACCAGATTTCCGGAGGCCGGGTCGTTCTGGGCGTTGGTGTGGGCGCAATGACCGAAGAGTTTAATGCCTTGGGCATCTCCATGCGCGAGAGGGGTTCTCTAACCAACGAATGCATCGACATCATGAAAGAGCTCTGGTCCAATCATCTGCCTACCTACAAGAGCAAGCGTTGGGATTTCTCAGACCTCTATTTCTCGCCCAAACCGGTGCAGTCCAGTATCCCGATATGGGTTGGCGGAGCGAGCGCCGGTGCCATCAAGCGAACGGCGCTTAGGGGCGACGGCTGGCATCCCACTGGTGTTTCTCCGGAAGGTTATGCACTCACCAAGCAGGAAATAATAGAATCCGCCACCGCTGCCGGTCGTGATGCTTCACAGATGACTTGGTCAACCAGGGTTGAAGTTGAAGTGCACGGCAAGCCTTCCAGTGACCGCAATTCCAGCCGGACCACGCTTCCAGGGAACGACCCAGCGATGATGGTAGCCAACATCAAGGCCTTCCAAGACGCCGGGGTTGATCACATAGTGCTGGCCCTAAACTCGGGAGATGTCTCCGCCCTAAAACGCCTGATGAAAACCATCTCCGCCGAGGTCCTAACAGAGTTTAAGTAGGGAGCAAAGTTCCATATCAGCCAAAGCTAACAGCTAGCTGAATTTGGGAGATATTCCGCCTTTTGAATCGCTACAGCTGATAGCGGGTTATATCTAACGCGGCATGGAATATACCGAGTACGTTGATATCCCCATTGTCATCAGCCAGATATGCTATGCGGTAATGCCCATATAGCAATATTCGAATATTCCGGGTGGAAGGGCTGTATCTATAGCCAATTTCCGGGAACTCAAGGGCATCTTGAGTTCGGTCAAATATTCCTTGAAGAATCCGGGAGGCAGCGGAAGCATCGTCCGTGACGATGTAATTGTAGATGTCTTCCAGCCAACGTAAGGATTCTTCGGTCCATTTTATTTCTGCCATGAACGGATGCGCCGTGCCATATCTTCATTCGAAATAGTGCGCCCTGCGTCAGCATCCGCTAAACCCCGTTCCACCATCACATGAAACGCTAATTCGCGCACTATTTCTTCAGGTGAACTGTCCTCGGGCTGAGCTTGCACTATTCGAGTGATGTCATCCTTGGCCGTTGACATGTCTCGCCTCCGCGCGTTCCTCGATTAAATCCTACTACCAATATTATACTTTGCCGTCAATTCGCGATTCCAACTACTGTTCCCCCTAACCGTGGCTCTCTGCCTCTACTGGCACTGGCGGTTTGGTTGGCGCTCGGGTTGATAGGAGCAGGGCAATGGTTGCGGCACCCACTATTGCCAGGACTATGAAGGCGTCTCGGTAGCTGCCGGTCACATCGTAGACGATACCGGAGAATAGCCCGCCGATTGCCTGTCCCAGAGAGACAAATGGTTCGGTCACGCCCCGGATGGTGCTGAGCGAACCACGGCCAAAGTAGTTGGCGTAGGCCACCACCGGCACCACCAATATCCCGCCCACGGCAGTCCCAAATATCGCAGCTACAGCTAAGGCTTCAACCGCAGTGTCAGCCATGGTAAACAGCACCAAAGCCCCAGACATCATCAGGGCGACACCGGCGTAGGTATAGCGCACGGGCACTCGGTCGACCACCCAACCCCAAAACAGACTGCCAAGACCAGTGAATACAGCGTTCATGCTGATTGAAGCAGCGGAAACACCCACACCGAGCCCTTGGTCCAAGAAGAAGGCTGCCTGATGAATGTTGGTGCCAGACTGCAACAGATATAGAGAGCCGGTGGATATGGCCAGGAGCCACAGAGTGGGAGTGCGCATCGCTTCCCGGAGAGTCCAGCTCACCTCTTCAGTAGCCGCCGTTGCAGTTTCGCCATCTTTTAGTTGGTCTGGTTCGTCGCCGTCGGGCAGGAGACCCACAGATTCAGGACTCTGCCGGACCAGTATGGAGACCGGGCCCAAAGCCAGCACAAAGACCAACACGCCCATCACGGTCCAAGCGTCCTGCCAGCCACGATAGCTGATCACCGCACCGGCCAAAAGGGGAAAGGTAATCATGCCCAGCGAATGGGACATGAACAAGATTCCAGTGGCCCGGCCTCGTTTCTTGACGAACCATCGGGACACAATGACTGAACATCCGATGTTCATTGGGCTGGCAAATATGACGCGCCCCGCTCCGTAAGCCAGGTAGAATGCTACTGGCGCTGTGGCCCAAGCCAGAGACATAGTGGCGAAACCCAGAGCGATCACGCTGACGGTTAGTATCATCCTGGCACCGTACCGGTCCAGCGCCCAGCCGGTGATTGGCGACGCCACCATGGCCATCAACCCACCAAAACTGGCCGCGCCGGCGATTAACGTGCGGCTCCAACCCAGGTCTTCAGACATTGGGAATATGAACACCGCCAGAGTTAAACTGGCAGCGGCGTTTCTGACAACCATTGAACTGCCAGCTGCAAACAGAATGCTCCAGCCGTAGAAAAATGGCAG
>CAVODA010000288.1:0-2903 GCA_963694265.1 Dehalococcoidia bacterium | reverse complement strand
CAAACGGGGCAGCGTAAATTCGTCTGCGCCGGTTTATTTTTACACTACAAGGCATTAGCCACTACCCGATAACCGATCTCCCGTAACCGATTTAATTCTTAAGGATGGCAAGGCGTATGATGAAAGGCGGGATATTCCCCAGAGTTGGTGCCTACGCCGTCTTGGCTCTGGGATTCTGGCTACTTTTCCAGGCCTTCGAAAAATCCAACATCCTATCTGGGATCTTGGGCGGTGTAATCATCATAATTGGGATGTACTTGATGACCGGGGTCTGGCGCGGCATGTTTGCCAAATTTGGCGGGAACTACAAAATACGCAAGGAGAACAATTCCAGTGACGACACGGCGGAAGACAGGCCAAAGGGAACCGGTGATCTCAGCGATAGAGGCGACCAAGGCGGTCAACTTCCACCGAAATGATGCGTTAGTAGTTTCAACTTCGTCCGCGCTACGGGACTGGAGTCAGGTGTCAGAACGCCGCGACTTGGATGTTGACCTGTCAGACTGCATGGATCGTGCGCCCGCTGTGGGCCTGGGACTGGCACTAGCCCAACCGGAAGGCAAAGTGCTGGTGCTAGACTGCGATTCCACTTTGAGGATCAATCTTGGCGGTCTGGCGACCATTGGCGAGTCCAACCCGGAGAACCTGGTCCATTTCGTGTTTGATGATGTCTCCAGCAGATCGACTTCTGGTCTGCCTATCAAAGAGCTAGACAATCTGGACCTGGCGCAAATCGCGCTCAGCTCCGGTTACGCCAAGACTTACGAGTTCGACAAACTGGAAGAACTGCTGATTGGGCTTGAGGATGTCATGCGACAGAAAGGCCCGATATTTGTTCGGGTGAAGGTGTTTCGCGAGGGAGAACAATTCCCGTATCCAGAACGTACCATGGCGCAGGGCTGGGCTGTAGTTAGGGAGACACTTGCCCCGGGGACGCCTGATTCCAAGGCGATAGAGTCAGAGTAAGTTTCGGGTAGGTCTGGTGTTATTCAGCGGGCGCTGAACCAGTATCCGGTCGCACCACTATCTGGCAGGCCACGTTGTAGCCAATGGACACCAGGTCATGCTTGGTTGCCACTTCCATCACTCCCAGGTAGGGAGTCGCTTCGGCAACCGTAATTGGCTGCTCTGGCACAATGTTCGAATCCGCCAGAAATTTCAACAACTGCGAGTCTTCTTCCGGGATTCTATCCACCACGTACGGTTCTCCGGGTTTTGACGCGTCCAAAGTTAGAGCGTCGGCTGGCATCTTGGGTTCGCCGGAACCGGGGATGGGGCGTCCAAACGGTGAGCGTTTGGGGTAGCCAAGTCGCTCAACCAGTTTTTCTTGAAAATCCTGGGACATTCCGTGTTCTAGGCGGTGGGCTTCATTGTGGGCCTGGTGCAGGTCCATCCCTAGTAATTTCACCACCAGCCATTCTGCCAGTCGGTGTCGCCGCGCAATATCCTCTCCACCTTCCAGACCCTGCTTGGTCAACCTAATCCGCTTGTCGGTGCCAACATCCACTAGAGTCTGCCGCTGCATCCTCCGGATCATCCCGGCCACCGAGGGCACCGATGTCCCCAGACCTTCTGTCTCCGGCAGTTGGCGTAGCGTGTCCGTCAGTTGGGTAATGGTCGGAATTTCGTCGTCTTCCCACAGCTTGTAGAGGCAAAGCAGGTAATTCTCAGTTCCTGGAGACAGGCGTAAGTCGCCGTCGCTTGAACTGCCATCACTGCCAACATTTTGTTTTCTTGGAGGGGCCATCGGGATTCCTTGAGTCGTATACGGGTTCGATGGGAGCCTGGCGGGTTTTTCTAAGGCATGGGCCGGAGGGGCGGAGTTTGTTAAACCTTAATCAGTGACCCGCTGCGCTACTGGCGTGGGACACAGTCACCAACTGGTCATCCACAAATGGACGCAGATGGTGGCCATCTCGCAAGGTCACTGAAACATTGGTACCCAGAGGATACTCAAATGTGTGGGAGAGCAGGCACCGGACCGTTGACCCCGAAGGAAGTTCAACTCGGTACAGGTAGAAAGCGCCGCGGAATTCGCGTTCCACAACCACTCCGGTCCCGTTATCGGCAGGTTGGCAGTCCAAACAATCCGGACGGACCATCATTTCAATTTGACTGTGGCCGTTGGGGTAGGACTCAGCCAAGGCGGCTGCATTCATCTCCGGCCAGTCTATGGAGCCAACTTCTGTGTGCAGGGCACCGTCGTCGTGCTTCGCAGGTAGGAAATCCACCATTCCAATGAACTGGGCCACGAACTTGGTGACCGGGTGGTGGAAGATCGACTCCGGAGAGCCGGTCTGTTCAACACGACCTTCGTTCATCACTGCTACAACATCCCCCACAAACAATGCTTCTTCTTGGTCGTGAGTCACGAATATGGCTGTGGTGTGGCTGGCTTTGAGGATGTTAAGAACGTCCCGCCGAACCTGTTCCCTCAGCTTGGGATCCAGGTTAGAGAAGGGTTCATCCAGCAGCAGAACTTCTGGCTGGGGTGCCAAGGCACGTCCCAGGGCCACACGCTGTTGTTGGCCGCCGGACAACTCATGAGGCATCCGGTTTCTCTGGGGAGTTAGGCCGATCAGTTCTAGAACTTCGGAGACACGTTCTTCGCGTCCTTGGCCTTTGGGCAGTCCGTAAGAAATGTTTTCTGCTACGGATAGATGGGGGAAAAGGGCACCCTCTTGGAAGACCATGCCAACGCGGCGGTGTTCTGGAGGAAGACTCTGGCCGCCGACATTAACCGTCTGGCCGCCGATGGAGATGACGCCTTTATCCGGCTCTTCAAACCCGGCAATCAACCGGAGCGCAGTGGTTTTGCCGCAGCCGCTGGGGCCCAGCAACGCCATAATCTGGCCTTGGGGGACGGTCAATTCTAAGCCAGCCACAGCAGGTACGCCATTGAA
>CAVODA010000287.1:0-2910 GCA_963694265.1 Dehalococcoidia bacterium | reverse complement strand
GCAAGGGGATTTACAAGGAATTTAGAGGCGGGGCAGGAGGAAAAGCCTGGTTGTCGGAGACGTTAGGCCGGGCTTTAGGTCAACAGGCTTCAGATTAACGGGCTTTAATTTAATGGAAGGGACAGACGAACCTGAAGGCAGTGGTGGCGCCGTTATCGTCGGCTTTAGTTTCGCCGATATGGTTGGTGTAGCTGCCCAAGGCGACGCTGGATGCGCCTGGCTGTTCAGCCACGGCCTGGCTGATGGCGGCCACAGCAGTACCCACGATTGATAGGGTCAGAAGCCCAATGACGAAGATGGCAGCTAGTTTTGGTCTCATTGCTGTAACACCACGAACGGCGAGGGGATTAGAATGATTTTATACTAGTGGTTCGGGATATGCTAGGTTTGAGTCTAATTTTCCCGTCTCACATGCTAGAATAAATCCCGTCTACGAACCAATACGCAGCCCACCAAATATCGGGTTTTATTATCGGATTTCCAGATGCAATTTCGTAACTTACCCAGCGTTGATAGTGTCCTTGCCAAACAGGACGTTGCCACCGCTGCCCAATCATTTGACCGTGACTGGGTTGTGAATCTGGTCCGCGAGGCGTTGGATTCAGCAAGAGACCACGTTCGGAGGGGCGGCGATTCGCCCAACGCCGATGATGTTGCCCGGTCAGTATGCCAGAGTATTGAAGACACCATGCGGGCGGAGCCCAGGCATGTGATTAACGCCACCGGGGTGGTGCTTCACACCAACTTGGGCCGCGCTCCTCTGAGCAAAGCGGCTATTGAAGCAGCCAGCCAGGCTGCGCAGGGATACTCCAATCTGGAACTGGACCTGGCCACCGGAAGGCGCGGCTCTAGACAGGCACAATTGCAGTCTCTGCTGTCCCAGATTACCGGTGCGGAGGCTGCTCTGGCGGTGAACAATAACGCCTCCGCAATGCTCCTGGGCCTTTCAGCCCTGGCCTCGGGTAGAGAAGTGGTGGTGTCCCGGTCAGAGGCAGTTGAAATTGGCGGTGGGTTCCGGGTCCCGGACGTATTGCGACAGAGTGGCAGCACCCTGGTTGACGTTGGCACCACGAACCGGACCTACGTCCGCGATTATGACGACGCGGTCACCGAAAATACGGCGGCTTTTTTGAAGGTCCATTCCAGCAACTTCCGAGTGGAGGGTTTCACTGCTGAGGTGGCCACCGCAGACCTAGTGGAGGTTGGCCGGGTCCGTGGCGTTGCGGTGCTTCACGACGTGGGCAGCGGCAGCTTTGTGCTAACCGAGAAGTACGGAATGGCCCACGAGCCGACCCCTCAAGAGAGCATCAAGGACGGTGCGGGTCTGGTGTTCTTTTCCGGAGACAAGCTACTTGGCGGGCCGCAGGCCGGGATCATAATCGGCAAGAAAGAACTAGTGGACCAACTGGCCAGGCACCCGTTGGCGCGGGCCGTACGTATAGATAAATTAAGTCTGGCCAGCCTGACGGCCACTCTGGTCCATTACCTCAAAGACGAGGTCGAGCAAGAGATACCAATCTGGCGGATGATTTCCACTCCGGAACCCGCTTTGAAGAAACGAGCCAAGGCCTGGCAATCGGGCCTGGAATGCCCTTCAACCATCGATAAAAGCCGTTCCGCAGTTGGCGGCGGCAGCCTGCCCGGAGAGACCCTCCCGTCTTGGGTGTTGTCCCTAGACTGCGGGGAAACCGGCCCGGTGGAAGTCATGCGGCGGCTGCGGGAAAGCAGCACTCCGGTGATTGCCCGGGTAGAAGAAGACCGGGTTCTGCTAGACCCACGTACCGTCTTGCCGGAAGAGGACGGACAGTTGTTGGACGCTCTGCGCTCCGCCGTAAATAAGTAAATTTTAAAAGATCAAAGAGAATAATAGGAATACTGGATGACCGACTATCTATTGGTTCATGGTGCAGGCCAGGGTGCCTGGAGTTGGGGCGCTGTTTGGGGCTATTTGACCGCTCCGGAGGAACACCCGCCGACGCTACACAAACCCCGCCGCGCCAACCGCGTGCATCCCCTTGATCTGCCGGGCCACGGCGCGGACGCTGGTGGTGACACTGGGGCGGTCAGGCTGGAAGAGTGCGTCCAAGCCATTACCAGGGCTGTGGAGCGGGAGAACCTGAAGGACTTGGTCTTAGTTGGCCACGGGTTCTCGGGAAGTCTGGTGGTTCAAGCTGCCTGCGAAATGGCTGTGCCGCCCAAGCGGGTGGTGCTGGTGGCCGGTATAGTACCGGCGCCCCAACGTCCGCTGCTGAGCGCCTGCTCGTCGCGGACCCGCGCTGCGTTCCGGATGCTCTCCCTGCTCAGTTCAATGTCGCGTCAGGATGTCAGGCTGCCCTCCTACGCAATCAACGAATATCTATGCAATGGCATCGACTCCATGGAAGTGGTGCAGATGATGGGGTTCTTTGGCCCGTTGCCCACCAGAGTGCTGAAATCAAAGCTACCCATGGAGACTTCAGAGTTGCCGTGTCCGGTTACCTACGTGGTGCTGACGCAAGACAAAATGATTGCGCCCGACGCTCAGGCCCGCATTGCAGAGCGGTTTGATGGCGTGGAAACCTTTGAGATTGAGTCTTGCCATCAGGTGATGGCCCAACACCCCAAGGAATTGGCCGAGGTGCTCCTCCGCTACGCCTAGGTTTTTGTTCTTTGCCTGTTGGTTTTACCGCCCGTCGTGAGCCCTCTGAGCCATCCGTCTCCGCATCGGCCATGCATTACCCTAGTAATCCTTCGACAAGTTCAGGATGCGCGGGGTGGCAGTGGGTGTGGGCAGAGTCCGTAGCGGGTTAGAGATGGTAGGCGCGGGTTTTTAACCCAACACGCTCCTGCACCGACCAATAAATCGAAGCTGATATTCTCTGCACCAGTGCAGTTTCGATTTAACAAAATCTGGTTCATCAACCCGCGTAT
>CAVODA010000286.1:0-2916 GCA_963694265.1 Dehalococcoidia bacterium | reverse complement strand
CGGTTTGAGGAACTTGCGTTAGACGAACCACCGTTGGACGGCCCACGGCTGTTCGAACTTGCGTTAGACGAACCACCATTGGATGGCCCTCGGTTATAGGAACTTCCGTTGGACGAGCGTCCGTTGCCGGAACCCCCGTCGAATAAATTGCTGTTGGTCGGCCCGTTATTCGAGCTGGCTCTTGCGCCGCCGCCAACTGGTTGGTTGGACCGGTTCTCAGATGGCCCATCAGTCCAGCTGCCTGCTGTTGATGGGTGGTCTTCGCGGCGTCCATATTCAGGGGAGCCGGTTCTCCAGGCGCCGGGCTTACGGGGGTTTTGGCCACTTGGGCGGCGGTCTCTGGTGCTCTGTCCGGAGCGGCCTCCGTTGCTGCGGCCACCGCTGGCGCGAGATAGACCCATTTTGTCTTCACGGAACTGCTCTTCAGGGGTGAAGTTACCGTAGTCGAACCCCTCCAAGCGCCGTCGTTCGATCTTCATGCCCAGTTCCCGTTCCACATGGCGAACCATGGAGGCATCTTCAGCCGCGGCAAAGGTGAAAGCCTCGCCGGTCTGTTCGGCCCTACCCGTGCGTCCGATGCGGTGGGTATAGGTGTCAGTGGTGTTCGGGAAGTCGAAGTTGATTACGTGGGAAACTTGCGGAACGTCGATACCGTGAGCGGCAATGTCAGTGGCCACCATGATGTCGAACTTGCCGTGGCGGAACCCGTCCATAGCCTGGTTTCGGGCATTCTGAGACATGTTGCCCTGTAGTGCGCCGACCCGGAACCTGTTCTTTGCCAGTTCCAAGGCCAGGGTGCGTGCCCGGTGCTTGGTGCGCGTGAATACTAATGCGCGACCAGTGGGGGTCTGCTGCAACAAAGCCAGCAAAAGATCCTTCTTGAGCTTGTCCGGGACCGGATATATGGAATGGGAGACGGTATCTGCCGGCGCACTGTTGCCGATCTGAATTGTCTCCGGATCTTTCAGAATCTTTACGGCCAGGGCTCGAATCTCCTTGGGCATGGTGGCCGAGAAGAATAAAGTCTGCCGCTTGGGTGGTACGTGGTTCAGAATCCGCTGAACGTCGGGCAGGAACCCCATGTCACACATGGTGTCTGCTTCGTCCAAGACCAATATCTCAACGTTGGTGAGGTCAATGTCCTTGTGGCTGACGTGGTCCAACAACCGACCAGGGCAGGCGACAACAATCTGTGCGCCGCGGTGAATCTTGTTGATCTGAGGGCCTTTAGCAACGCCACCATAGACAGAGACGGCTTTTATGCGTAGGTGTTTGCCCAGTATGTTGAACGTGTCGTTAATCTGTTCGGCCAGTTCACGGGTTGGGGCAAGTACCAGATAGCGGACTCCCCGTTTGGGGGGAGTGCTGGCAAGGTGGTGTAGGATGGGCAGGACGAACGCGGCAGTCTTGCCGGTGCCTGTTTGGGCCAAACCCAATAGATCGCGCCCTTCTAACGCAACCGGGATGGCCTGTTCCTGAATGGGGGTGGGGGTGTCGAATCCGACAGATATAACGCCGGACAGCACCTGAGGATGAAGGGAGAATTCTTTGAAACTCACTGAGAGGGTCTACTCCTTGACTGATTACCGAGCCAAGTCACACTCTCAGGCCCATGGTTACGGTCAACAAAAATAACGCGGGTTTACCGCGTGTTGCGACCACGAATCCATTGGGAATCTGTTTAGAAACCGTTACGAATTTAGTCGCTGCAAAGGCAAGTATAACAGTTTGTCGCCAAAATGGGCACACCCAATACGTCCGCCAAAGGGAGATTTTGGGAAATTGGCCCTGCTGAGTGCAAGCTTTGAAGGCCATAGAGTGTTAATATCATCTTCGGCGACAACACTCCCCCGGAGGCAAACAATTGGCATATTACATGTACGTGTCCGTTCAAGAAGAAGACCGAATTGCCATCTTCAGCATGACGCCGAAGACTGGCAAGTTGAAGCATCTGGGTGATGCTGAATTAAAGGGTAGACCCGCTCCCATGGCGATGGACCCAGAGCACAAATACCTGTTTGCCGGACGCCGCAAGGCTGACGACTATGGGATGACCAGTTTCAATATTGATCGCAAGAACGGCGGTCTTACGGCCATCGGCTCCATCCCCTTAAAGGGTGACCCGGTGCATATGTCCACCGATAAAACAGGCAAGTTTCTGCTATCGGCCTATTACTACCAGAAGACTGCTGCCGTACATAGCATTGGTGATGACGGCGCATTGGCAGATCCGCCAGTGGTCTGGCAAGAGACCGACATTGGCGCACATTACATTCAGACCGACCACGCCAATAAATTCGCCTTTGTGCCCCATATCGCCCGGGGTTCAATGGACGGCGCAAACGCCATTTTCCAGTTCATGTTCGACGAGGAATCTGGAAGCCTGACACCGCTGTCCCCAACCCGGGTCAACAACCGCGAGTTGGAAGGCCCCCGCCACCTAAGTTTTCACCCGACTAAGAACATCGTCTACGCGTCCAACGAGCAGGGCAACAGCGTGACGGTGTATGCCTACGACGCAGCGAAGGGCAACTTACATCCTTTACAGACCGAGTCGACTCTGCCCAAAGGGTATGACGGCAAGAACGCGTGTTCCCAGATTCAGGTGACGCCGGACGGCAATTTCCTGTATGCACCCAACCGGGGCCACAACAGCATTGCCGGCTTCAAGATCAATCCGGATAACGGGTATATCTCGCCCATCGGCCAGACTGCCACAGAAGCCGTCCCAAGGGCGTTCACCGTGGATCCACAAGGCAGTTTCTTGTACGCCGCTGGTTTGGAGACTGGGAAGCTGGCCTCCTACAAGATTGACCAAGAGACCGGAGCACTGGAAGCCGGTGAGGTCTATGACATCGGAAAAGGCCCCATGTGGGTCATGATGGCTGAGTTTTAGCTAAAAACTCTTCCTAGTAG
>CAVODA010000285.1:0-2921 GCA_963694265.1 Dehalococcoidia bacterium | reverse complement strand
TGGCTGAAGTTTATTGCCGAAATTCATTGCCAATCTAATTGGGCCCGGCGCTCCACTCTCGGTCTTCCGATACCGTGATTTCACCTTTGCCTGGGGTTCCACCTCCCTGGTGACCATGGGCACACAGATGGAAGCGGTGGTGCTGGGTTGGTTCATCCTGACGCTGACTGATTCCCCGTTCCTGGTGGGCGCAATCTCCGCCGCCCGGATGGCCATGAACATCATGGCCCTTTTTGCTGGAGCGATTGCTGACCGAGTTCCCCGACATCGCCTGCTGGCGGTAGTCGAATTCATGATGGCCGGTTTTGCGGCGTTAATGCTGGTCTTGATCCTTAGCGGTCAACTGGAAACCTGGCACATCTTTGCGGTGGCTGTCGTGGCCGGAATGGTTCGCGTATTTCAGATGCCTGCGGCTCAGTCTCTTGTTGCTGACACGCTACCGCCAGACCGGATCGCCAACGGCGCGGCGTTCAACAACCTGGGAAGAAACATCGCAATGCTGCTGGGGCCATTAATTGGTGGTGTGCTGTTCAATAGCTTTGGGGCCAAGGGCGCATATATCGCCATCGCTGTGCTGTACATCATGAGCGGGTGGGTGGCGCTCTACATCAGGTCATCCGGCCAGAAGATACCCGATAAAAAAGACGGCCAAACAGAATCGGTGTTCCGCACCATTATTAGTGGCCTGAAGTACGTTAAAGGACAGCAGGTACTCTGGGGCACATTGGCCTTGGCGCTGGTGATCGAGTCGTCGGGTTGGACCTTTCATACCACTCTGATGCCGATTTTCGCCAGGGACATATTGGATGTGGACTCAACCGGGCTGGGGCTGTTGCTGTTCGCCTTTGGGGTTGGAGCGGTGGCTGCGTCTTTGGGCTGGGCCATGGTCAGCAACCTGCGCCACGTCGGAAAACTGATGATAGCGTCGGTGGTCTTCTGGCACGCCAGCATCCTGCTTTTTGCCACGTCGGAGTCGTTCTACCTGTCCATGGCGATACTTACGCTGACCGGGGCGGGCTTTGCCTCAACCCAGGTTTTCCTGCTCTCTTCGCTGCTCGGAAACTCACGGCCTGAATTTAGGGGCCGAGTCATAAGCCTGCGGTCGTTGGCGATTTACGCATTTGCGTTGGGCAGCATGTCCTCGGGGTTGATGGCCGGTCTGTGGAGCGCGCCGGTGGCAGCCAACATTGTTGGGGTTATGGGCATTGTGCTGGTTCTGTTACTGGCCGTTTTCGCTCCAAAATTAAGACGACTGTAAAAGAAAAATGCCAGAAGTCAGGCGACTTTAATCCATAAGTCGGACCCTCTGGCATTTGTAGTTTTTGGTTGCCGGGGTAGGAGAAGTTAGTCTGCGATCTCGAGGATCATCTCAATCTCGATCGACGCTCCATTGGGCAGCGCGGCCATGCCGACTGCGGACCTGGCATGTGCTCCGGACTCTCCGTATAGCTCGAAGAGTAGGTCGGTTGCGCCGTTGGCCACGGCCGGTTGCTGGCCAAAATCCGGAGTGGAGTTGACCATGCAAAGCAGCTTGGCAACTCGTTTTACCCTGTCCAGGTCACCAATCGCTGCTTTAGCATCGGCCAGGCAGGCTAGAGCCGCATTCTTGGCCGACTCGTAAGCCTTCTCAACGGTGATGTCAGCGCCAAGTTTGCCCTTGAATTCTGCTCCGGCGGTATGCCCGCCGACGTACAGAATGTTCCCCACCTGGACAGCCCCGGCCCGGCCTGCGGGCGGTGTTCCAGCAGCGGGCAACTCTAGTCCCATAGCTTTTATCTTGTTCTCTATTTCCATGATTATTCTCCTCTATATTTAAATATTTGGTTGTCTTTGCAGGCTAGAATACGCCAAATTTGCCCGTTCGCCTAATCGGTTTTAAGATCAATCCGTAGCCTACTAAATAGATGTCTCCCAATCTTGGGCCCGTTCCATTGATCTTTGCCATCCGGCGTACAGTTTGTTGGCCTCTGACCTTGGTATTTTGGGTTCGTAGCGGGCAGCTAATCTACGCTGCCCTGATAGCTTTTGCTGGTTGTCCCAAAACCCCACGGCCAGCCCTGCCAGGTGCGCCGCGCCTTGGGCTGTCGTCTCTGAAATCTCCGGCACTTCTACGGGCAGGCCAATCAGGTCTGCTTGAAACTGCATCAAGAACGAGTTGGCCGACCCACCTCCGTCTGCTTGCAGCAGGGTTATCTCCAATTGCGACGACGACCCGATTACTTCCAAGACGTCACGCACTTGGTAGGCGATGGCCTCCAGGGTGGCCCTGACTATGTGGGCTCGGCTGGTGCCACCGGTTAGGCCGACCATGGTCCCGCGGGCATACATATCCCAGTGGGGCGCACCCAGGCCGGCAAAAGCCGGGACGAAATACATGCCGCCAGTGTCCGCGATTGACTGGGCAATCTCTGCTGTCTCGGCAGCGTTCTTGATGATGCCCAGACCGTCACGCAACCATTGGATGGCAGCGCCAGTGATGAAGATGCTGCCTTCCAGCGCGTATTGGGTCTGCTGGCCGTGTCGTTGCCAACCAACAGTTGTCAGCAGGCCAGGTGGCGGGGGTATTGGCTGGTCTCCGGTCTGCATGAGTAGGAACGACCCGGTGCCGTAGGTGTTCTTGACCATCCCTGGCTGGAAACATGCTTGGCCAAATAATGCGGCGCTCTGGTCTCCAATCAAGCAGGTGATTGGAATCTCAGCGCCAAAGAACGCACCATCGGTTTCACCGAACAGACCGCTGGAGGGGCGCACTTCTGGCAACAAACAACGCGGGATGTTTAGTTTGGCAAGCAGTTCTGCGTCCCATTCCAGAGTGTGGATGTTGAACAGCATTGTCCGCGATGCGTTGGTGACATCCGTGGCGTGAACCTGCTGTCCAGTCAACTGGTACAACAGCCAACTGTCGATGGTCCCGGCGCAAA
>CAVODA010000284.1:0-2925 GCA_963694265.1 Dehalococcoidia bacterium | reverse complement strand
AAGTCTACATTCCGTTCCGGAGAAACCTTGGAACACACGGGAGATGTAGTGGTGCTGGCCGATGTGAACCCCGGTGCGGAGATTCGTGCTGACGGCGACATTGTGGTGCTGGGCTCCCTCAAGGGTTGGGTGCACGCCGGAGCCTCCGGTGACACCAAGGCAGTGATCATTGCCCTGGAACTGCCCTCGGCACGCTTCCAGATAGCCAAGTATCCGGGCATTGCGCCGGCATCGGCGCGACGCAAATCAAATTCGTCTGCATCTGGCCCTCAGATTGCCTACGTGCGAAGTCGATCTATCCACGTAGCGCCATACGCCGGCCGGTTCGCAAGATATAACAAAGGAGTACCTTATGACGGGTAAGACCATCGTAATAACGTCAGGCAAGGGCGGGGTGGGCAAGACCACTGCCACCGCTAACATCGGAACTGCCCTGGCAATGCGCGGCAACAGGGTAGTGGTGGTCGACACCGACATCGGCCTCCGAAATTTGGACGTCATCATGGGTCTGGAGAACCGCATAGTCTATGACTTGGTGAACGTCATTGAAGGCGTCTGCAAGTTGAATCAGGCCATGATCAGCGACAAACACGATTATGAGTTGTTTCTGATTCCGGCCGCCCAGACTCGAGACAAAAACGCCATTGAGCCGGAACAACTGCGTGAGATGTGCGCCGAGCTTGAAAAAGAGTTCGACTACGTACTTATCGACTGTCCGGCGGGCATCGAGCAGGGTTTCAAAAACGCAACTGCCGCCGCCACAGAGGCAATCATCGTCACCACTCCGGAGGTTTCGGCCATCCGGGACGCAGACCGCATCATTGGTCTGTTGGAATCGTCAGGGTTGCACAACCCTAAGCTCATCATCAACCGGATCGCTCCGGAGATGGTCAAGCGCGGTGACATGATGGACCAGAAAGATGTTGAAAGCCTGCTGGCCATTGAGGTTATCGGCTTGGTACCGGCCGACGAGCAGACTGTAGTCGCCGCCAACCGGGGTATCCCGGTGGTGCACAACGCCAAGTCATCTGCCGGCGGAGCGTTCATGAGAATCGCCGCCAGGGTCGACGGTGAAGATATCCCATTGATGGATCTGGAACCCAAGAACGGCCTACTATCCCGGTTCAAGGGAATGGTTGGCATGAACGGGAGGGCTTACTCTCATGCGTGAGATACTACGTCGGCTATTCAATCTAAGCGGTAAAGAGTTGGACCGGGCCACTGCGGCCATGTCCAAAGACACGGCCAAACAACGTCTCAAGCTGGTACTGATTCAAGACCGGCTGGAGTTGGCCCCAGAAAAGCTGGAGGACATGAAAAAGGAGATCTGGGAAGTGGTCTCCAAGTACATGGTGGTTGACGACGACTTCATGGAATTTGAAGTCCGCCGTGTTGATGACCTAACAGTGTTGGTCTCCAACATTGAGGTCAAAGACCTGTCTGACCTTACACCGGCACCCACCGGATAGGTTGAATAAGTAGGTTTCGTAAAAGGTTTATTACCCAGTAGAGTTTTGAAAGGACCGCTGTCTGATGACAGCAGTCCTTTTTCTATTGCTAAATCCATTGACCAGCAGAATGGCCGAGCCTATGATTGGCTCACTCGTAAAAATACGGTTTAAAGAGGTTTGAGATTCCCTTGGTAAACTCAAATGAATCCGACGTACTAGTCATTGGCGGCGGCATCTGTGGCGTTGCCACCGCGTTCCATTTGGCCCAACTTGACCAACAGGTCACGGTGCTGGAACGGGGCGAGTTAGCCAGTGAAGCCTCCGGGGTCAACGCTGGCGGCCTTGGTGGTCTTGGCTGGGGGAACAACCCTGATTTGCAGTCCTACTTGACCGCTGGCAGCTTCGAGATTTTTAAGACCCTGCAGTTGGACATGGGCTATGACATTGAGTTTCACGCTCCAGGCGGATTGCAGGGAATTCATACTGAAGATCAATGGGACTGGGTGCGCGACCGAGTGCACAACTACCAGATGCAGGGCTACCACGCAGAACTGCTGACATCCAGAGAGACCCGCGCCATGGAACCAGAGGCTTCAGAGTCGATTCTCGGCTTCATGTACCTGTCCAAACGCGGCAAGGCCAACCCAACCAAAGCCACAGTGGCATTCGGTGACGCCGCTACAGCATTGGGTGCCGTCATCAAAACAGGACATAATGTTGAGGAAATGACCCAACAGCAGGACGGTTCGTGGCAGGTCCAGACCAACCAGGGAGAATTCAGGGCCAAGACGTTAGTGTTGGCTGTGGGTGCCTGGTCGAGGCCTCTCGGCGATATGCTCGGCATAGAGATTCCCGTAGCCCCCGTCAAGGGTCAGATGTGGGCCACCGCTCCGGTATCGCCCAGCCTCTACCATTTGAGCGGTTCCATGGAATCAGCATTTGATTGGAGCAAGCAATCATCAGATGACAACTTCCCGCCGGAGATTACCCACCGGGGCGAGACCCGTGTCACCCGCCACCTTTACGGCGGCCAGTCCAGAAACGGGGAGATAATCTATGGCGGAGACCGACAGTTGGTAGGCTATGACTACACGCCAGACGCCACCGGAATCGAAGTGAACCGAGGCCAGGCGTCAGAGATTATCCCGCTGGTGGGAAAGCTACCGATCGTTCGCACCTGGGCCGGCATTATGCCCTTCTCCATGGACGGCAAACCCATCATTGGCAAGATTCCCCAGTTTGATAACCTGTTTGTCTTAACTGGCCTGGCGTCTTCCGGCTTCGGCCGCGGCCCAATGTCCGGCAAGCTATTAGCAGACTACATACACACCGGGCATCCGGCGTCTGTATTATCTGAGTCCGACCCGGCCCGGTGCGTCATCCTAAAGTAGGCCCAATAAATCGACCATCTTACAGGAAGTGAATCCTTTGCGTTTGATACTGACCAACTGCAACGTCATCGACTGCGTAAACC
>CAVODA010000283.1:0-2929 GCA_963694265.1 Dehalococcoidia bacterium | reverse complement strand
CACGAAGAAGGCGGCCTGGTTGGTGCCCACAATCTAGACTTCAGCATGGTTTCTGCAAAAGAAGGCATTGTCTTCGACGGCGAAGGACCGCCCAACCGAATTATTCTCTCGGCCCCGTCCCAGAATGTGGTAACCGCCTACATCACCGGTCGGGCTGCTCACGCCGGCCTGGAACCGGAAAAAGGCATCTCCGCGCTACTAATCGCCGCCGATATCCTGAGGCGTTTGCCTTTGGGCCGGATAGATGAAGAGACCACATCCAATATTGGCCGCATGGAAGGTGGACTAAAGCGCAATATAATCCCTGAGCAGGCCTTTCTTGACGGGGAGTTCCGCAGTCTAAGCAACGAGAAGTTGGCCGACATGGAACGCAAGTTCCGAGGGGTGTTTGAAGAGGTTGCTTCCATGTACCCGGAGGCTTCGATTGATCTAGATATCACCAACTCGTATCAGGCCTACAACGTCGACCCCAAAACCAGTGCCGTGGCGATCATCGGCAAGGCACTCGCGGGAATGGGGTTGGAACCGATCTTGGAATCCACCGGTGGCGGGTCCGACGCCAATGTATTTATTGAAAGGGGAATCACCGCCATACCAGTGGGCATCGGTGTGCGAGATTTTCACACCACCTGGGAAACTGCGCTGATCTCTGAAGTGATGCTGGGAGCGCAGATGTGCGAGGGTATCGTCCTCGGAAACTAAATATTGGAGGGTAGTTAATCAACTAATTCGAGAATCACCATTTAATAAATGAACGGTGCCAGTACCGGAAAAGATAGTCAAATGGAAAAGCAACCAAGCGAAAAAGCAGTCAAGCGCATGCGGGTCTTCGTTGAGAAGTACACGGAAAAATCGGGTACTTACGTCTCCCCCGTTGAAGGCGTCACTGAGCAGGTCGTCCTTGGTCTGGCCCAAAATATCGACGAAATTGGACGGCCGCTGTGTCCGTGTCGTTTCTATCCAGATAAGAACGAAGAGATAAAGCACCGTACCTGGATCTGCGCCTGCGATGACATGCAGATCTACAAGTACTGCCATTGAATGCTGTTCGGTTATGAGGAAGGATTCCCCATAACCGAACACCTACCAGAAGGCCACGAAGCCCTTAAGTCGTACGGGGTAATCAAAGACCCCCACCCGGAAAAAGGAAGACCTCTAAGGAACAAAGCGGAGGAAAGAGAGCAGGAGCGAATCGACCGGCCCTCATAGCAGGATCCAGTCAGACAATCAGGGCAGAATCTTAGGTAGGCAACCAGGTTCCGTCTTCTTTGGTATTATTAAGCACCTGCGATACACAAAATCGCCGGTGTTTAATTTTCGTGATATAGCGCGGAGGAGAGTCAAATGGCCACGAATTTCAAGAAAAGACAATTGGGACGCCCGGTCTCGGTAGTAGGTGCAGGCCTGTCCAAATTTGGGGCATTCCCCGGCAAGGACAGCCGAGACCTATTTGTTGAGGCCTTCCAAGACATGGTCGAGAGCATGGACCGAGGCTTCGACATCCATGATATTGAGTGCGCCTACGTGGGCAACTACTCCTCCGACCTGTTTGAACACCAAGGCCACACCGCACCCATCGTGGCCGACTGGCTGGGCATCACCCCCATCCCAGTTACCAGGATTGAAAATGCCTGTGCTAGCAGCGGCAGCGCCCTCAGAGAAGGCGTCATGGCCATTGCTAGCGGCATGTACGACGTTGTTCTGGTGGGCGGCATGGAGAAGATGACCAACCTGGCAACCGACGGCGTAACCGACGTCCTGGCCTCGGCTGCAGACGGTCTCTATGAGGTACCGGCTGGATTAACGTTCCCCGGCATCTTCGGCGCCATTGCAAAAGCCCACATGGATCGCTACGAAACCAATCTTGATCACCTGCTCAAGGTGGCCATCAAGAACCACGCCAACGGAGCACTAAACCCCAAGGCCCAGTTCCAACAAACCATGACCACCATGATGGAACGCCGGATGACCCGGGCCCAAGAACGGGGACAGGAAGTGCCGGATTACAAAACAGAGATGGATTTCTTGAATGACGAGAGAGCCAATCCCTGGATCGCCTGGCCTCTGCGCTTGTACGACTGCGCACCAATCACCGACGGTGCATCTTGCGTGCTCTTGGTGTCTGATGAGATCGCCCACAACTTCACCGACACTCCAATCAGCATCGCCGGAATCGGCCAGGCAACAGGCAAACCGCTCCATGACTCTGATGAACTCACATCACTGTCAGCCGCCAAGTCTGCTTCTCAGCAGGCTTACGACATGGCCGGTATAACCGTCGCCAATGTTGACCTGGCAGAGGTCCACGACTGCTTCACCATCGCTGAAATCGTGGCCACAGAAGACCTCGGTTTCTTCGCTCCTGGAGAGGGTCCTAGGGCAGTGGACGAGGGCCGGACTGCACTGAACGGCGATCATCCCATCAACACCTCAGGCGGACTGAAGGCCAAAGGGCACCCGGTGGGCGCATCCGGCGTTGGTCAGGTCATTGAGATCTACCACCAACTACGGGGCGAAGCCGGCGAGCGCCAGGTCAAGAAAGACAACCCAACCGTTGGCATCACCCATAACGTGGGCGGCACCGGCGGCACTTGCGTGGTCAACGTACTGCGCCGGGAGTCGTAAGCATGGCCAGTGAATTCACATCCACCGCCTTTTACACCAAGCTGAAAGAAGAGAAGAAACTGATTGGCGTAAAGTGCCAAGACTGCGGCCATTTGTCCCCAGAACCCCGGCCAATGTGCCCGGAGTGCCATGGATTCAATATGGAATGGCATCAGTTCAGTGGCAAGGCCAAGCTCAGCACCTTTACCTGCATATCCATCGTACCGGTGGCAATGGCGGCCAAGGGTTACGGACGCGACAAACCTTATTGCACGGGAATAGTCACCCTTGAAGAAGGGCCACGAATCAGCGCCATGATCAATGG